>NZ_JAMYOL010000007.1:0-235899 GCF_040319815.1 Mesorhizobium sp. M0854 | reverse complement strand
TGGATCATCTGCGCGAGCACAAGAAGGAGAGCCTGAGGGCCTTGGCCGCCTGAGCACCGTCATGTGTCCGCCGCTCCGCTAAACATGGGGGCTGCGCGGCGGACACGCCAACGTCACCGCAATGCCACGCCATTTTTGCAGAACTTGACGCACACAACTCGCTGCGCCAGAAGCGGCAATGAGCCAAACCCGCCGCGACCCAAGGCGATGGATCGGATTGATGGTTTGCCGAGAGCTGGGAGAGACTTGGTACGCCCAAGGGGAATCGAACCCCTGTTCCCGCCGTGAGAGGGCGGTGTCCTGACCGCTAGACGATGGGCGCGTTCAAGAACCGGCGATATAGGCTGACGGCTGGCAAAAAGCAACTAGGCTTAAGGCTGCCGATCGCGCCGGTGAAGTATCCGCTGCAAGCCTAGCGTTTTGGCTCGATCAGGTCCCAGAGATTTCCATAGAGATCTGCGAAAACCGCCACAGTGCCATAGGTCTCGTGCCGGGGCGCCTCACGGAACTCAACGCCCTTTTCGAGCATCAGCGCATAGTCGCGGGCAAAATCGTCGGTTTCGAGGAACAAAAAGACCCGGCCGCCGGTCTGGCTGCCGATGGCGTGCCTTTGCGCATCGCCGGATGCCTCGGCGAGAAGCAGGCGCGCACCCTGCCCGTTGCGCGGCGTGATCGTGACCCAGCGTTTGCCGCCGCCGAGATCGACATCTTCGGTGAGGACAAAACCCAGCTGGTCGACATACCACGAGATCGCCTCGTCATAATTTGCGACGACAAGCGCGACCGTGGCAATGCTGCGGTGTTTGGCAAAACCGGTCATTTGTTCCTGATCGAAAAATGGCCAACGATGCGGCGCTCGGTGATGTCATAGACGAAGATGGCGCGGCTGCCGTCGGGCAGCTCTGCGTCGATCGACAGGTGATTGCCGGACAGCGATTGGCTGATCACCCTGGCGCCGACCGGCAGCACGATGTCGCCGTTGACCGTCTCGCCGATCGGCACCTGGATGTCGCTGCTTAGCGGAGGGGCGGCAGGCGGCGCGTTGCGCGCTTTGTAGACAAGTGCCGCGATCACCACCATAAGGGCGAGGAACAGCAGGCCGAGATTGATGGCGACGAAGCGGACGAGCTTCCTCCGCACCTTTTCGACCTCGGGGTCGAGCGGCTTTTCCTCGTCTTCGTCGGCAAGCGGCCGGGCCATGGCAGCAGATTCCGGAACTGTTTTCGATGAGCGCTCATAACGAAGTGGTCAGACAATTAATAGGGGCCGGTCCGATCGTCCTGGAGGCGGGCGCTGATGCGGCCGGCCAGCGGCTCGACCAATGGCTGGCGGCCAGGCTCGGCCCCGACATGTCGCGCAGCCGGGTACAGATGCTGATAAAGCAGGGCGCCGTCAGGATCGGCGGCAAGCCAGCCAGCGAAACGAAGCGCAAGATGGCGCAAGGTGACAGCGTGTCGGTTGATATGCCGGAGCCGGAACCAGCGGCGCCGCAAGGCGAAGATATTGCGCTGGACGTCCTCTACGAGGACAGCGAGCTGATCGTCATCAACAAGCCGGCCGGGCTGGTCGTGCATCCCGGCGCCGGCAACTGGACCGGCACGCTGGTCAACGCGCTGATCCATCATTGCGGCGACAGCCTGTCTGGCATCGGCGGGGTGAGACGGCCGGGCATCGTCCATCGCCTCGACAAGGAGACCAGCGGCGTCATGGTCGTCGCCAAGACCGATCGCGCCCACAAGGCGTTGTCGGAGGCCTTTGCCGACCACGGCCTGACCGGCGATCTCGAGCGGGCCTATCTGGCGTTGGTCTGGGGCATACCGGCAAGGCCGACCGGGACGGTCGACGCGCCGCTCGGCCGCGCCGCCGACCGGGTACGCCGCGCCGTGGTGCCGCAAGGCCGCGACGATGCCCGCCACGCCGTCACGCATTTCATCGTCGTTGAGCGCTTTGGCGAGCAGCAGCAGGAATTCGCCACGGCGAGCCTGGTCGAATGCCGGCTGGAAACCGGTCGCACTCACCAGATACGCGTCCACATGGCCCATATCGGCCATCCGGTGATTGGCGACCCCGAATACGGCCAGGCTTTCCGCACCAAGGCCAATCGGTTGCCCGAGCCGCTAAGAAGCAAGGTAAAGGCGTTTCCGCAACAAGCTTTGCACGCCCGCCTCCTTGCATTTCGGCATCCCGATACCCATCTAACGATGAGGTTCGAAGCACCGATACCGTGGGACATGGAGGAACTCGTCGACGGCTTCCGCAAGCTCTGAACCAACCACCTGAAAACCTGACCGGCGTTGTTCACTTCAACGTGACACACTGTTTCGTGTTGAACAAATGCCTGTCTTTCTGGTTTTGTTCCTATATATGTCGGTTGGCGCGAATGTGCCTTTGGCATTCGCGCCACATGCCCGCCGCGTTTCGGGGGCATCACTCCAATAGAGAGGGGGCGCTATCATGGCCCAGTCATTACCCAGTATCGTTTCCGGCGAAGGCGGTCTCAGCCGCTACCTGGAAGAAATCCGCCGCTTTCCGATGCTTCAGCCGCAGGAAGAGTACATGCTCGCCAAGCGCTATGCCGAGCATGAGGACACCACAGCTGCGCACAAGCTCGTCACCAGCCACCTTCGGCTCGTCGCCAAGATCGCCATGGGCTATCGCGGCTATGGCCTGCCGATCGGCGAGGTGATCTCGGAAGGCAATGTCGGCCTGATGCAGGCCGTCAAGAAATTCGAACCGGAGCGCGGCTTCCGTCTCGCCACCTATGCGATGTGGTGGATCAAGGCCTCGATCCAGGAATACATCCTGCGCTCGTGGAGCCTGGTCAAGATGGGCACCACCGCCAACCAGAAGCGCCTGTTCTTCAACCTGCGCAAGGTGAAGGGCAAGATCCAGGCGCTCGACGAAGGCGATTTGAAGCCGGACCAGATCACCGAGATTGCCACCCGGCTGAACGTCTCGGAAGCGGAAGTCGTGTCGATGAACCGCCGCCTGTCGGGCGACGCCTCGCTCAATGCGCCCATCCGGGCCAGTGAAGGCGAGTCCGGCGAATGGCAGGACTGGCTGGTCGACGACCACGAAAGCCAGGAAGAGATGCTGATCGAGCAGGACGAGCTGGAAAACCGGCGCGGCATGCTGTCGGGCGCTCTTGCCGTGCTCAACGACCGCGAACGCCGCATCTTCGAGGCGCGCCGCCTCGCCGATGAGCCGTTGACGCTTGAAGAGCTGTCGGCCGAGTTCGATATCAGCCGCGAGCGCGTGCGCCAGATCGAGGTGCGCGCCTTCGAGAAGGTGCAGGACGCGGTCAAGGCCGCAGCCAAGCGCCAGACGCAGGCGCTGCGCACCATCGAGGCGCAGCCGGCGGCGTAAGGCCTTCCGGTAGAAACAAATAACGGCGGCGTCAGGTAACTGGCGCCGCCGTTTTTTTCTAAAGCGCGTCGCGTTCGGGCCGGCCTTGTGCGGCGCGCTTTAGATTCTTGTTTTTATGCATGTCGTTATCGCAAAACCGCTGCACACTTTTGCGCGACATGCATTAGCGGGTTGCCGGTTCCGCGGCGCCTTCGCGGATGTCCGATCCGTCGCCCTAACTGCTCAGTAGCCTTGCCAGGCGTCCCCAGACGATCTCATTGATAGCGGCATTGTCGCAATTTTCCCCAAGCCCTGAAAACCGCAAGGCTGCAAGCTGTGGCGGCAATGTTGCGGCGCCGACCGCGGCATTCCACAACCCGGCGCTTGCGGCAGGCGGGCGCGACAACGGTCCGTCGGGCAGTTGAGTTCGTCTATTGGAAACGAAAGGCAGTGTGATGATGACGATTTCTCCGTTTCTGGCCGCCCTCGGATCCGACGGTCCGCCAGCCGATCGAGCGAAAGACATGGCCCTGTATGGATGGCTAATTGGAAGCTGGGAGATGGACTCGGTCCACTACCTCGACGACGGCACAATCCAGAAATGGGATGGCGAATGCCATTTTGGCTGGGTGCTCGAAGGCCGCGCGATTCAGGACGTTTGGATCAGGCCCAAGCGCCCTGCTCCGTCCGCGATGTATGGCACAACCTTGCGCATCTTCGACCCTGGGATCGATGGCTGGCATATCATATGGAACGACCCGCTCAACCGGGATCACTCGCGCCAGATCGGGCGGGCCGAGGGTAAGGACATTGTCCAGCTCGGCAATGACTCGCGCGGTCTGCAAACTCGATGGCGTTTCACCGAGATCACTGCCACCAGCTTCCATTGGATCGGCGAGGAAAGATCTTCCGAGAGCGATCCTTGGCAAATCACGTATGAACATTTAGCCCGCCGAACAAAACCCTGACGCTCGACTGGCTGGCGTCTGCGCTGCTCCTCATCCGGCTGCCGCCACCGTCGTCCCGCATAGACCTATCGGATTCAAACATCGCAAAAATCGAATCAGGATCAATAGCTTGGATGACCATCGCAGAACGATGAGGGCGGCGCCGAGTCTGAATGGCATTGTAGTGCCAGCGACCCATCCTCTCACAGGCAATCGAGCGGAAACTTCAGATAGCGCTGCCCGTTGGATTCCGGTTCCGGCAGGCGTCCGCCATTCATATTGACCTGCAGCGCGTGCAGGATCAGCCGCGGCATCGGCAACGTCCTGTCGCGGGCTTGGCGGAGCGCGACGAAGTCGGCTTCCGTCTTGCAGCCGGCAACATGGATGTTGCCGGCTTTCTGCTCCGCGACCGTGCTTTCCCACCGCGCTTCGCGACCGCCCGGCTGGTAGTCGTGACCGACGAACAGACGTGTCTCGTCCGGCAGCGCCAGGATGTCCTCGATCGAACGCCAGAGCCGCTCGGCACTGCCGCCCGGAAAGTCTGTCCTTGCGGTGCCGCTGTCCGGCATGAACAGCGTGTCGTGGATGAAGGCGGCGTCGCCAATGACGTAAGTGATCGAGGCCAGTGTGTGGCCCGGCGAGAACAGCACTCTTGCCGCAATGCCGCCGACCGAAAAAGTTGCGCCGTTGGCGAACAGCCTGTCCCATTGCGAACCGTCGGCGGGGAATTCCGGCCAGTTGTAGATCACCTTCCACAATTTCTGGACGTCGATGACCTTCTCGCCGATTGCCGTCGGCGCTCCGGTTCTCCCCCTCAGATAATGGGCGGCGGAGAAATGATCCGCATGCGGATGCGTGTCGAGGATCCACTCGACCTCCAGCCCGCTTTCCCTGACGAAGTCGAGCAGGGCGTCGGCGTTTTTCGTTGCCGTTGCACCGGACCTTTCGTCGAAGTCGAGCACCGGATCGATGATGGCGCATTTGCGGGTCGCCATGTCGGCGACCACATACTGGACGGACCCGCTCGGCTTGTCATAGAAGCCGGTGACCTGCGACCTGGCCGATAATGCGTCCAATCCAGCCTCCTTCGCCCCTCACCACGGCAGGAAGGATTTTCTCTGCCACGGCAAATTAAAGGCATGGTTGTCCGTCAACCAGGCATCGTCAAGCACCCCATGCTCACACGGCCAGGAAAACCGAAAACTCTCTGTGCCGCCTCTGCCTGCTCAGGCGGAAGGCTGCTTGGTTTTCCTGAGATATGGCAGGATCGTCTCATAGGCGCCGAAGCGCTTGATGGCATCCTCATTCGAGACGGCAGCGGTGATGATGACGTCCTCGCCCTGCTTCCAGTTCGCCGGCGTCGCCACCTGGTGCTTGGCGGTCAGCTGCATGGAATCGATGGCGCGCAGGATTTCGTCGAAGTTGCGGCCCGTCGTCATCGGGTAGGTGAGAACCAGCTTGATCTTCTTGTCGGGCCCGATGACGTAAACCGAACGCACCGTGGCATTGTCGGCGGGCGTGCGGCCTTCCGAGCTCTCGCCGGCACCCGCCGGCAGCATCTCGTAAAGCTTGGCGACCTTGAGATCCTTGTCGCCGATCAGCGGGTAGTTCACCGAATGACCGGTCGCGGTCTTGATGTCGTTCTGCCACTTTTCATGGCTTTGGACGGGATCGACCGAGATGCCGATGATCTTGACGTTGCGCTTCCTGAACTCGCCTTCGAGCCCGGCCATTGTGCCGAGTTCGGTCGTGCAAACCGGCGTAAAGTTCTTCGGATGGCTGAACAATACCGCCCAGCCATCGCCGATCCATTCATGGAAGCTGATCGGTCCTTGCGTGGTCTCAGCGGTGAAGTCCGGTGCGATATCGTTGATGCGAAGGCTCATGACGTGTCCCTTACCCTGTGCGTGCAGATCGCAGCCGGCGTTGGCCGGCGCTGCTTTTGCCTTTCTATCACTCCGGCGTCATCCTTCAAACGCCTGTTGCGCCGGCATCAAGGCCGGCGGCGAAATATTTTCATTGCTTCTCGGCAAATGCAGCAGGAATTTTCGCTGCGCTGGTTCAGGCCTTGTTCACTGCCAACGTCGTCGCCAGGTCTTCCATGCGCTGGGCCAGTGCGCCGAGCGCCCCGGTCAGCACGGAATCGTTCTTGTCGGCCTTGGTCAGTGCGTCGTCGCGCGTCTTGCGCAGCGTCAGCACTTCGCTTTCCATGCCCTTGACCCGCTTCTGCAGTTCCGAAAGCTCGTCCATGACCATGATGCCGGCCATCACGGTCAGCCGCTGGTCGCCGATCTCGCCAAAAGAATCCTTCAGATGCGAGACATAGCGGTCGAAGCGCTCGGCAAGATCGATCAGATGCTCTTCCTGGCCCTCGTCGCAGGCCATCCGATACTGCTTGCCGTCGATGGAAACCGTGACTTGTGCCATTGGCCTACCTGTCCAGTACCGCGCGGATGGTTTCCATAGCTGTCACCAGCCTTCGCGACACTTCCTTGTTGGCATCTTCCAGCCGTTCGGCGCGGGCCTCGGAATTGTCGAGCTCCTGCGCCAGCCGCGAGCGGTCGGCGTTCATCCGCTGCACTTCGGCCTCGGCTTCCGAATAGTCCCGCTCATGCTCAAGCTTGGCCGCGACGGCGTTTTCCAGCCCTTCGATGGCCTTACCCAGCCTGGCAATGACTTCCTTGAGGGTCGTTTCCCCGGTCATGGCTTTCGTCCTGCGCCCTGCCCATCACCGAATCATCCACGTTCAGAACGCGTTATCCCTGAAACATTACGCGTCGTGTGAACCGCACGTCAATAAAGCTGTCGCGACTGTCCCCTGCTAACGCTAATGTAAGTCGCGCACGGCCATCACAAGACCGGCAAAAGCACACCGATTTGTTGACTAAAAGGCCGCGCCTGCTATGTGTCGCGCACCCTTTTCAAGGGCTTTCCCAAGGCCCAAACCCCCATTTTGGAGGAAGCATGACCTCGCGCGAACAACATGACCGGATGGCCAATGCGATCCGTTTTCTCGCCATGGACGCCGTCGAGAAGGCAAATTCCGGCCACCCCGGACTGCCCATGGGCTGCGCCGACATCGCCACGGTGCTGTTCACCCGCTTTCTCAAATACGATCCGAAAAACCCGCATTGGCCGGACCGCGACCGCTTTATCCTGTCGGCCGGCCACGGATCGATGCTGCTTTACTCGCTGCTCTATCTGACCGGCTACGAAGACATCACCATCGACCAGATCAAGCAGTTCCGCCAATTGGGGTCGAGGACGGCGGGCCACCCGGAATACGGCCATGCCGCGGGCATTGAGACGACGACCGGCCCACTCGGCCAGGGCCTTGCCAATTCGGTCGGCTTCGCGCTCGGCGAGCGCATCATGAATGCCGCTTTCGGCAAAGATCTCGTCGACCACTACACCTATGTGCTGGCCGGCGACGGCTGCCTGATGGAAGGCGTATCCCAGGAAGCCATCGCGCTTGCCGGGCATCTGAAACTGAACAAGCTGATCGTCTTCTGGGACAACAACAACATCTCGATCGATGGCCCGGTGTCGCTCGCCGATAACACCGATCAGGTCGCCCGCTTCCAGGCGTCCGGCTGGAATGCCAGCCATATCGACGGCCAGGACCCGGAAGCGATCGCCTATGCCATCGAAGCGGCCCGCCACTCCGACAAGCCGACGATGATCGCCTGCAAGACGACCATCGGCTTCGGCGCGCCGACCAAGGCCGGCACCAACAAGGCGCATGGCTCGCCGCTCGGCGCCGAGGAAATCGCTGGCGCCAGAAAATTCTTCGGCTGGGATTATCCGCCCTTCGAGGTTCCGGCCGATATCCTCGACGCATGGCGTACCGCCGGGCGGACAGGCGTCAAGGCGCGCACCGACTGGGAAAGCCGCCTTGCCAAGGCTGATGCCAAATTGCGCAGCGAGTTCGAACGCCGCATCAGTGGCACGCTGCCGGCCAACTTCGACGCCGTCATTGGCGATTACAAGAAGAAGCTCGCCGCCGACAAGCCGAAGGTCGCCACCCGTAAGTCATCGGAAATGGCGCTGGAGGTCATCAACGGCGCCGTGCCCGAAACCATCGGCGGCTCGGCCGATTTGACCGGCTCCAACAACACCAAGACCAGCCAGACCAAGAACATCACCGCCGACGATTACGGCCAGCGCTACGTTCATTACGGCGTTCGCGAGCACGGCATGGCGGCCGCGCTCAACGGGCTGACATTGCATGGCGGCATTATCGCCTACGGCGGCACTTTCATGTGCTTTTCCGACTATGCCCGTCCGGCGATGCGGCTTGCTTCGTTGATGGGCATCCGCTCGATCTTCGTCATGACCCATGATTCCATCGGCCTTGGCGAAGACGGCCCGACCCATCAGCCGGTCGAGCATCTGGCAGCACTTCGCGCCATTCCGAACCACAATGTCTTCCGCCCCGCCGACGCGGTGGAAACCGCGGAATGCTGGCAGTTGGCCATTGAGTCGGAAAAGACGCCTTCGACATTGGCGCTGACCCGGCAGAACCTGCCGACGGTACGCAACGACTTCGTTGCGGAAAACCTCTCCAGCCGCGGCGCCTATGAACTTGCCGCCGCCAGTGGCGAGGCGGCGGTGACGATCTTCGCTTCGGGCTCCGAGATCGAGATCGCGCTGGCCGCCCGCGAGGCCTTGGAAAAGCACGGCCACGCGACCCGCGTCGTCTCGGTGCCGTGTTTCGAATTGTTCGACAAGCAGAGCGCCGACTATCGCAGCAGGACGATCGGCAATGCGCCGCTCAAGATTGCCATCGAAGCCGGCATCCGTCAGGGCTGGGATCACTTCATCGGCACCGACGGCATCTTTGTCGGCATGACCGGCTTCGGCGCCTCCGGCACCATCGAACAGCTCTACCCGCATTTCGGCATCACAGCCGAGGCAACGGTGAAGGCGGCGGAAGCCCGTCTGCATGGCAAATGAAAGTGAGCCCCGCCCGGCAAAGGCTGGCATAGCGGTTTTGCCGGGCGGTGGAGCACTAATCGATTTAAATCCACGCCTCGGCGGCTGGATTCTTTGCCCGTCCGCCGTTATGAAGCTGCGGACTTGATCTTCGGCCTCCAACTCCCAGGGAGAGAACAATGACCGTCAGAGTTGCCATCAACGGATTCGGCCGCATCGGCCGCAACATCCTGCGCGCCATCCATGAATCCGGCCGCAAGGATATCGACGTCGTCGCGGTCAACGATCTCGGCCCGGTCGAGACCAACGCGCATCTGCTGCGCTTCGACAGCGTGCATGGCCGCTTTCCGCATGAGGTGACGGTTGACGGCGACCAGATCATCGTCGGCAAGGAGAAATTCAAGGTCACCGCGATCAAGGATCCGACGCAACTGCCCTGGAAGGAGCTTGGCATCGACATCGCGCTCGAATGCACCGGTATCTTCACCGCCCGCGACAAGGCCGTCGCCCATCTGACCGCCGGTGCCAAGCGCGTTCTCGTCTCCGCTCCGGCGGAAGGCGCCGATCTCACCGTCGTCTATGGCATCAATCACGACAAGCTGACCAAGGACCACATCGTCATCTCAAACGCCTCCTGCACCACCAACTGCCTGGCGCCGCTGGCGGCCGTGCTGAATGAGGCGGTCGGCATCGAGAAGGGCATGATGACGACGATCCATTCCTACACCGGCGACCAGCCGACGCTGGACACCATGCACAAGGACCTCTACCGCGCCCGCGCCGCCGCGCTGTCGCAGATTCCGACCTCGACCGGTGCTGCCAAGGCCATCGGCCTGGTACTGCCCGAACTCAAGGGCAAGCTCGACGGCATCTCCATCCGCGTGCCGACCCCGAACGTCTCGCTCGTCGATTTCAAGTTTATCGCCAAGCGGCCGACCACCGTCCAGGAGATCAATGACGCGGTGATCGCCGCCTCGAACGGCAAGCTGAAGGGCATCCTCGCCGTTACCCGTCACCCCAATGTTTCGATCGACTTCAACCATGATCCGCATTCCTCGATCGTGGCGCTCGACCAGACCAAGGTCATGGACGGCAACTTCGTTTCGGTGCTGTCGTGGTACGACAATGAGTGGGGCTTTTCCAACCGCATGGGCGATACCGCCGTCGCCTTCGGCAAGACCATCGCCTGATCGCAGAGCCAGCTTCTCGACTTGGAGGCGCCCGGCTCCGTCCGGGCGTTTTTCATTGCAGCACGAACCGCCGAGGCACGCTCCGCTGCTCGGGGGTGCCAAAACTTTCGACGATCGGCAGCGTGGGGCAAAAAGCCACGCTGCTGCCTTGCAGCGGCCATGTCTTCGCCCCACTCTCCCGTGATGCCGTAGCATATCGACTAGGGGCGACCAACGAATGGAGCATGGTATCTATCTTGTGACGCTCGTTGGCGCAGCACTTGTCGTTGCCGCCGCGTTTTCAAGCCTGATCGCCTTCCGTTTCGGCGCCCCTCTCCTGCTGCTGTTTCTCTGCATCGGCCTCGCCACCGGAACCGACGGTCTCGGCATCCATTTCGACAATGCCCGAGTTGCCTATTTTGCCGGCTCATTGGCGCTGGCGGTCATCCTTTTCGATTCCGGCTTCGGCACGCCGCTCAACGCCTTGCGGCAGGCGGCCGGCCCGGCGCTGTCGCTGGCCACATTCGGCGTCCTTTTGACCACCGGGCTCTTCGGCGCCGCCGCCTATTATCTGCTCGACCTGACCTGGCTGGAATCCTTCCTGCTCGGTGCCGCCGTCGCCTCGACCGACGCCGCGGCGGTGTTCTTCCTGCTGCGCGCCGGCGAGATCAATTTGCGCGAGCGCGTGCGGTCCACGCTCGAGGTGGAATCCGGCACAAATGACCCGATCGCCATCTTCCTGACCATCACGCTGGTCGAGGTCATCGCCGCCAATACCCACCCCGAGGCCAAGGTGCTGGTCACCGATCTTGCCGTCGGCTTCCTTGTCAACATGGGGCTCGGCGCGGTCATCGGCATTCTCGGCGGCATGGCCATTGTGCGCCTTGTCGATCGCCTCAATCTCGATCACGGCCTGCTGCCGATCTTCGTGCTGACGCTGTCGCTTATGGTGTTCGCTGCCGCCGGTGCCGTCGGCGGCTCCGGCTTCCTGGCGGTCTATCTCGCAGGCCTGATTGCCGGCAATTCCGATATCCGGGCCGTGACCATCCTCAAGCGCTTCCAGGACGGCATGTCGTGGCTGGCGCAGATCATCATGTTCCTGATCCTCGGCCTGTTCGCGACGCCTTCACAATTTCCGGCGATCCTGGTGCCGGCAGTGCTGCTCGGCCTGTTCCTGGTATTTGTGGCACGGCCAATCGCCGTCTGGCTCTGCCTGGTGCCGTTCCGTCTGCCACGCCCGGAAGTCGCCTTCGTCTCGTGGGTTGGCCTGCGTGGTGCCGTGTCGATCCTGCTTGCCATCACGCCGCTGCTCGGCGGTCTCGAGAACGGCCGCCTCATCTTCAACACTGCCTTCATCATCGTGCTGGTCTCGCTGATCATCCAGGGATGGACCGTCGGGCCGCTGGCGCGCCGTCTCGGCCTTATCGTGCCGGCCCGCCTGGGACCGCTCGACAAGGTCGAATTGGAACTGCCGGGCTCCGCCCATCATGAGCTTCTCGCCTACCGCGTGTCACCTGGCAGCCCGGTGGCGCGCGGCGAACGCATTCCGCGCTGGGCGCGGCCGTCGCTGGTGCTGCGCGACGGACGCTCGATGCGCTTCCAGGATATGGGCCGGCTCGCGGCCGGCGACCATGTCTACATCTTCGTGCCGGACCGCTATCCGCGCCTGCTCGACAAGCTGTTCGCCAGCCGTGCCGTGGTCGATCCCGAGGACGCGGATTTCTTCGGCGCCTTCGCCGTCGATCCGTCACGCCCCGCCGAGGAACTGGAAACCGCCTACGCGCCGGGCCTGACCGAAGCGGAACGCAAGCTCAGCATTGGTGACCTGGTCACTACGCGGCTCGGCGGCCACGCCGAATATGCCGACCGCGTGCTGCTCGGTCCGATCGAGCTGATCGTCCGCGACGTCGACGACAAGGGCAGGATCACCGGCCTTGGCCTGTCCTTTGAGCCGACCGCGCCGGTGGCGCGCGTTCCTGTGTTTCTCAGTGCCGGCGAAATCCGCGACCGCATCGCCGCCTTCATCCGCAACCGGCGCAAGCCGGCCAAGGCGCGGGCGGTCGAGGCGGCGGCCGAGATGGAAACGGTTCCGCAGCCCGTGGTGGAAAAGACAACTGGCGAAGGCTGACCGCTGTCCACCCGAGCCGCGGAACCCTGCCGCGAGGCTGAAGAATGGCTCAGCAACTGGTGTGGCGCGTCCATGTGTTCCGACATCGCCGGAAATGATCCCGATCGGCCGGTTGCGAGGACGTTCGGCCGATCAGTCGCCAATTCTCCGGCGCGCTATAGGGGCGCGCTTAATTGTTGCGGGCCGCTACGAACTGCGCCGCTTGTTTCAGAAGCGCAGCTTGCTCGCCAAAAGGTTCGAGCAACGCATGAGCCTGGTCAACGAGGCCATGGAGCTGGCCCCGCGCCCAGTCCGGTCCGTGCAGCGCGACCAGCGTCGCCTTGCCGGCCGCGGCATCCTTGCCGGTCGCCTTGCCCATCTGATGCGCGTCGGCGGTCAGGTCGAGCAGATCGTCGGCAAGCTGAAAGGCAAGCCCGATCGCCGAGCCGAACTCGGCCAGCCTCTCGCGGTCGCCCGACGGCGCGCCGGCAAGGATAGCGCCCGCTTCGCAGGCAAAGCGGATCAGCGCACCGGTTTTCATCGCCTGAAGCCGGATGATGCCGGCCTCGTCCGGCCGGCTTTGTTCGGCTTCGAGATCGAGCATCTGGCCGCCGACCATGCTTCCCGCCCCGGCGGCGCGGGCCAGTGCCAGCACCAGCGTTGCCCTGCGCTCGGCCGGCAGCATTGTCGCCTCGTCAGCAAGGATGTCGAAGGCAAGTGTCAGCAAGGCGTCGCCCGCAAGAATGGCGGTCGCCTCATCGAAAGCCCTGTGCACGGTCGGCTGGCCGCGGCGCAAATCGTCGTCGTCCATGGCCGGTAGATCGTCATGGATGAGCGAATAGCAGTGCACGCATTCGAGCGCCGCCGCGACGCGCAGCGCCGCCTCGCCGTCGGCTGAAAACAGTGCAGCACTTTCCATGACCAGGAAGGGACGCAGTCGTTTGCCGCCGTTCAGCACGCCATGTCGCATTGCCGCCATCAGGCGTTCGGGCCGCGCGACCTCGCCCGAAAGCGTCCGTCCGTCGAGCAACCGCCTCAGCAGCGCCTCGAGCGGAACTGCCCGGGCAATAAGTGCAGCTTCGAACGCCATTTGGTCGTCTTTCGTCATGGTCGGGAGCGGTAGCCGACACTCAGACGTTGCGCAAGAAGCCAAGCGCCATTATGCCGGGGGCAGGGAGTAGCGCGGACTGGGTGGCTTGGCGGAACCGATCGTCGATCACGAAACCGAAGGGTTGGACATGGCGAGACCGAGACGCGGCAGCCGCATCGGTCTTCAACGCTGGGTCCGGCGCGGCATCGCCGTCGCCGTCGTGCTGGCGCTGGTGCCGGTGGTGCTGACCTTCCTGTACCTGCCGACATTCGTGCATCCGGTGTCGACATTGATGCTGAAGGACCTGGCGACGTTTTCTGGCTACGATCGGCGCTGGGTTTCCATCGACGATGTCGCGCCGGTGCTGGCATATTCGGTCATCATGTCGGAGGACGGGCAGTTCTGTTTCCATCGCGGCGTCGATCTGGGCGAGTTGCGCGGCGTCGTCGACGATGCGCTCGCCGGCGAGATGACACGTGGCGCCTCGACCATCACCATGCAGACGGTAAAGAATCTTTATCTATGGTCGCGGCCGTTGGGCTCGGTCCGTAAGGTCGTGGAACTGCCGCTGGCCGTCTATTTCGATGCGGTGCTGTCGAAACGGCGGATCATGGAGATCTACCTCAACATCGCCGAATGGGGACCGGGCATCTACGGTATCGAGGCCGCCGCCCAGCATCATTTCGGCGTCTCGGCAAAACAGCTGTCGCGCCGGCAGGCAGCGCTGCTTGCCGTCACCTTGCCGAATCCGATCGTGCGCAATCCGGCGAAGCCCGGGCCGGGACTGAGGCGGCTTGCCGCGTTGATCGAACGGCGCGCCGGCCGCGCCGGCGCCTATGTCGGTTGCCTGCGATAGTGTCAAAAAAAAACACGGCGACGCTGGCCAAAACGCCGTCGGGCGTGTATAGGCACCCGACTTTCTCAGATTCCGGCCCCTGATGTGGCCCTTTCACGAGGGCCGCCGGGGCGTTTTGACCATGTAGTGGAGCATATCCATGGCCGTTCCGAAACGAAAAACCTCTCCGTCGAAGCGCGGCATGCGCCGTTCTGCCGACGCACTGAAGGCCCCGACCTATGTCGAGGACAAGAACTCCGGCGAGATGCGCCGTCCGCACCATATCGACCTGAAGACCGGCATGTATCGCGGTCGCCAGGTTCTGGAGCCGAAGGAAAGCTGATAGAGCTTTCGACGGTTTATTGGGTTGCGAAGCGACCGGCCATTGGCCGGTCTTTTTGCGTTTGCGACAACTGATCGTATCAGCCGGGCCTGACATTGTTGTTTCACGCCGTCTTTGTCCGTGTTTATCGGCCGCACGAAAATTCTTGACGGCGAACGCCGGGCGCACTCTACAAAGATCAGTCCAACCGGAGCCGCCACATGTTCGGTGCCATCCCGCTGCTGATCGTGCCTTTCATCCTCTACAATCTCGGGCTTCTGGGAATATTCGGCAGCGGCGACGATCCGTGGGCCACCGAAATGTTTTCGGTCCGGATGATGTCGGGTGGCGTGTTCTCGATGACCCTCGGCGACCTCATCGTGCTGATCGCACTGATCTTCTTGTTCGTCGAAGTGGTGAAGTCGACGCGCACGACAAATGCCTCGATCATGGACCATCTTTTGTCGACCTTCGTCTTTGTCGCCTATCTGGTCGAGTTCCTGCTGGTGAAGGGCGCCGCCCATTCCGTTTTCTTCACACTGATGGTCATAGCGCTGATCGACGTGCTGGCCGGCTTTTCGGTGTCGATGCGGTCGGCCACCCGCGACATCAATATGAGTTAAGGATCCCGACTCAGCCCGGGTCAGCGGAGAAGCCAGCCGCCTCGACACCGGCGATGGCTGCCGTTTCATCATTGTCGGACGTGTCGCCGGAAATACCGATGGCGCCGATGATCGTGCCGGCGTTGTCACGGATCAGCACGCCGCCGACGACCGGCAGGACGCGCGCGCCCGACACGTCGGAGATGTCGGCGATCAGATGCGGGCGCTCCTTGGCGAAAGCTTCCACCCGGCGCGGGCCCATGCCGATAGCGAGCGCGCCATAGGCCTTGCCGGCCGACATTTGCGGACGCAGGAACGAGGCGCCGTCCTGACGCTGGAACGCGACCAGATGGGCGCCGGCGTCGAGCACCGAGACGCCAAGCGGCCTGAGCTTGAGCTAGGCACCCTTGGCAAAGGCGGCGGCGATGATTTCAAGGGCTTTGTCGAGCGTCAGTGCGGTCATGGCCGTCTCCTGAACGCGCCAGTTATCAGCCGTCAGAACAGACTCCGAGTGAACTGTTTCACGTGCGGAAGGAAGCATGGATTCTGGGAGCGCCGGCCTATTTCTTCTTGGCGCGAGGCTTCTTCACCGGGGCCGGAGGCGCATTGGCCAGGTCTTCCGCTTCCTTGGCGAGGCGCAGCGCCCGCAGCTTGTTGGTCTTGGCTTGGCGAGCGTCGCTCTCGGCGACATATTCCGCCATCGCCTTCTGGCGAACCGTGGCTGCCTCTTCCTGTTTCTTGAAACGCAAATCGGCCCGCGCACGGGCAGTGTCCTTAGAGTTCTCGACCAAGAGCGTTATCCAATCCGTAAATTATCTTCAGTCCCTTGATAGCAGAGCCAGCCCGCAATTGGGAAAATAAGTTGGTCATGGCGCCGGGTCGCAACCGACTCGCGCCGCCTTGCGGGCGACGACCGCATCGTACCCGGCCTGCAAAGTCTCGCGGACGGTGGGTCCAGATGGGGCGGGAGACGCACCCAGATGCTCGTGGCGCAACTCGTTCATGAACTTATCCCACATCGGCGGGCCGCCTTTTTCCAGAAGCTCGGCACGGATAGAGAGCTCTTCGCTGACCGGCAGCCAGACGCGACCCCAGGCGCCGAGATGCGCCAGGATCGGCACCAGCGTAATCGCCATTTCGGTCAGGCTGTAGATCGCTTTTTGCTTATGGGAGGGATCGTCCGCCTTGGTCAGCATGCCGAGCTCCTTCAGCCTCTTCAGCCGGTCGGCGAGGATGTTGGAGGCGATGCCCTCCACCGAGCCGTTGAGCAGTTCGCGAAAGTGGCGTCTGCCGCCGAAGATGATGTCGCGAAGGATGATCAGGCTCCACCGGTCACCGAACACTTCGAGCGACAGGTTGATGGGGCATCCGGACCGACGATCGATGTTCATGCGAATCTCCAAAACCGGTTGCATTATCGTATCGGTTTTAATATCGTGCAACTGATTGCAAAATGCAATCGGATTGGAAGCCCAGGGAGGAAAGCCATGAAAAACGCCGAACACCCCGAAATCGCATCCCAGACGTTCGGCGATCCGGCCCATCCTGCGGTGTTGTTGATCATGGGCGCGATGGCTTCCATGCTTTGGTGGCCCGAAGCGTTTTGCCGGAAGCTGGCCGGCGAGGGTCGCTTCGTGATCCGCTATGACAATCGCGATACCGGCCGTTCGACCAAATACGCGCCGGGCGAGCCGCCTTATACATTCGACGACATGGCGGACGATGCCGTCCGCGTCCTTGACGACCAGGGAATCCGAAAGGCGCACGTGGTCGGCATGTCGATGGGCGGCATGATCGCGCAGCTCGTTGCGTTGAAATACCCGTCGCGTGTCACTTCGCTGACGGTGATCAGCAGCTCGCCCTTGGGCATCGATACGTCGCATTTGCCCGGAACCACTGAGGCCTATAGGAAATATTCGGCCGAAGGCGCCAAGGTCGACTGGGCGGACCGGGGCCAAGCGGTCGATTTCATCGTCAAGGACGCGCATGCGCTCACCGGTGCGGCGCACTCTTTCGACGAGCAGCGAACACGGGCTTTCGTCGAACAGGATTATGACCGGTCCGGCGGTTTTCTAAGTGCGACCAATCATTTCATGCTCAAGAGTGGCGAAGATGGGAGCGGCGAGCACTGGACGGGTCGGCTGCCCAACATGAAAATCCCGCTCCTCGTTATCCACGGCACCGACGATCCCATCTTTCCAGTCGAGCATGGCGCCGCTCTTGCCGACGCGGTCGCCGGTGCAAGGCTGCTCCGGATCGAGGGCGGCGGCCACGAGCTGCATCCCGACGACTGGGCCGCGATCATCGATGCCATCGTCACCCACAGCCAGGCCAAATAGTACCGAGCCGACCTCGACATCGAATTTCCGCGAGACGAACCCCCTGAGGAACGACAACAATGTCCCTGATTATGCACCTTCATCCACTGGCCTCCTTCTGCTGGAAGCCGCTGATCGCGCTCTATGAGAACGGCACGCCATTCACATCGGTCGTTGTCGATCTCGGCAATGAACAATCGCGCGCGGCGTTTCTGAAATTGTGGCCGCTCGGCAAGATGCCGGTGCTGCGCGATGAAGCGCTTGACCGGACCGTGCCGGAATCGACGATCGTCATCGAATATCTCAACGCGTATTATCCTGGGCCGGTCGAACTGATCCCCGCCGATCTCGATCTCGCTCGCCAGACGCGGCTCGCCGACCGCTTCTATGACTTCTACGTCCAGGAACCGATGCAGAAGATCGTTGGCGACCGGCTGCGGCCGGAGGGCAAGACCGATCCGTTCGGCGTCGAGCAGGCCCGCGCCCAGCTGCGCAGCTCCTACGCCATCATTGAACAGGACATGCGGTCGAGGACATGGGCGGTGGGTGCGAGCTTCACCATGGCCGACTGCGCTGCCGCCCCCGCGCTGTTCTACGCCAACAAGGTCGAGCCTTTCGGAGACGAATATCCTGCGGTCAGGCGCTATCACGACCGGTTGCTGCAACGCCCCTCGGTTGCCCGTGTGATCGAGGAAGCACAGCCGTATCTCAAGCTCTTCCCCTACAACAATGGCTAGAGTGGTTCATCGTTTCACGGAAACGCCGAACCGCTCTATCTCTTCCGGACGGAAAACCGTTTCACACTTTTCCTGGAATTGCTCTAGGCCCGATGCTGCCTAGTTGCTCGACGCGCTGACGATGCCTCTCAGCTTCCGGGTGAACCGAGCTGCTCCGCATCCCAGAACTGGTCAAGCCAGATGTTGAGCTTCAGGAAGCCGGCATTGCTGACCGTATAGACGCGCCTGGTGCCTTCCGGCTTGGCGTTGACCAACCCCGCATCAAGCAGCACCTTCAGGTGCTGCGAAACGGCCGGGCGGGACACCGGCAAGCCGGATGCCAATTCGTTGACGGTCTTCGGTCCGCGCCGGAGCTCTTCCAAGAGATGGCGCCGGTTGGGATCGGCAATCGCCATGAAGGCGTCGGAAAGCATCATGCCTTATTTGTGGGGCAAAGCGCCTCGAATCTCAACTGTCGGCTTCAGCTTTTCTACGCGGGTCGAGCCGCAACGCTTCCGGCGTCACCGAGCGATCGGCGGGCTGGGTCTTGAAGGCATCGCGGCCTTCGATCGGCACCGGCGCGCGACGGCTGATGCGCAGCAGCGTATAGCCAGCCAGGCTGAGATGCGCGAGCGCAGTGGCTAGGAACAGCCCCTCAGGGCGCATCCAGCCCATCAGGCCGGCGGCCACCAGCGGACCGATCATCGTGCCGAAGCCATAAAGCAGCAGCAGGCCGCCCGACACTTTGACGAAGTCCTCCGATCGCGCATGGTCATTGGCATGCGCCACCGCGATCGAATAGAGCGTGTAGGCGAAGGCGCCGTAGGCGGCGGTGCAGACGATGACGAAGACGCCGGAGCGCGGTTCGAACAGGAAGATGGCGATGGCAAACAGCGCAGCGCCGCAGGCCGCGCCCGCCAGCACGAAACGACGGTCCGTCATGTCGGAGAGCCGCCCGGCCGGAAGCTGCATGGCGGCGCCGGCGATGACCACGAGGCTCATCATCAGCGCGATCTCGGCTGTCGAGATGCCGATGCGCGCTCCATAGACGGCACCAAGTGTACCCCAGGCGCCGTTGGCGATGCCGATCAGCACGCAAGCGATCGCCGACACCGGCGAATTGACGTAGAGCCCCTTGACGTCAAGCGACACGTCCTGCAGCGGCTTGGGGTGAGACGCCGTCGAGACCGCTGTCGGGATCAGCGACAGGCAGAACAGAATGCCGGTGATCATGAACAGCGACGCCGATCTCACATCGCCGCCGGCAACGATCATCTGACCGCCCATGATCGAGGCATAGGTGACCATCATGTAGAGGCCGAAGACGGTGCCGCGGTTTTCGTTGGTGGCCTTCTCGTTGAGCCAGCTTTCGATGACCATGAAGGCGCCGGCCATGGTGAAGCCGGTGAAGGCGCGCAGCAGGATCCAGGTATATTCGTCGATGATCAGGCCGGTGAGCAATGCGACGATCGCTCCCGATGCGGCAAAGGCGCCGAAAGCCCTGACATGACCGGCGCGGCGCACGATGCGTGGCGCAAAGAAGCAGCCGGTGACGAAGCCGCCGGCCCAAGCCGTGCCCATCAGGCCGAGCGATGCCGTCGAGAAGCCCTCCACCTGGCCGCGCAGCGGCAATAGCAGACCGTGCAGTCCAGATGCCGCCAACAGGAACGCGGTGCCGCGCAGCAGCGAGAGGATCGGTCTGTAGCTTGCGAACATTTTTCAATCCGGCTGGGGTTTAGGGCACAAGTCTGGAGACAGCGGCATTCGGGCTTTTCGGCGGCGTGCCCGAGCTTTTGGAATTGCCCGCAGTAACTACCCGCGGCGAAACAGCGCCTCTGCCGCCGACTTGGTCGAGCCCTTGGTCTTGAGCTCGGCTTCCAGCCGGGCGATCTCGTCGCGCAGGATGCCGATCCGTTCGGACAATTCATCGACGGAAAGCAGCGACAGATCCTGCCCGATCTCGTGCGGGCGCGCTTTCTTCTTGGGTTCGTCGTCGAAGATCGCCATCGTCGCTCCTCCGTGATTGCCCATTTGCCTGATTTGCCAATGAGCATACATAGGGCAAGGGTATGGATGCAAATGGCGGGCAAGAGCTGGCACGAGAAACCGGCGGAGCACGACGGGAAAATTCATGGCGAACGCACAGAAAATTCCGGCGAAGATGATGGCGATCGCCATATCGGAACCGGGCGGGCCGCGAGTGCTGAAACCGGAAACCCGCGACGTACCGGTTCCCGGTTCCGGCGAGATCCTGATCCGGGTGCGGGCCGCCGGCGTCAACCGGCCGGACGTGCAACAGCGCAAGGGCGCCTATCCGCCACCGCCGGGAGCGTCGGATCTGCCGGGGCTGGAGGCGGCAGGCGAAGTCGCTGCCCTTGGTGACGAGATATCGCGCTGGCGCGTCGGCGACCGGGTCTGTGCGCTGACGGCGGGCGGCGGCTATGCCGAATATGTCAGAGTGCACGCCGGCAGCGTGCTGCCGCTGCCCGCCGGCTTTACCTACACCGAAGCGGCGGCGCTGCCGGAAAACTACTTCACTGTTTGGCACAATGTCTTCGAGCGCGGCGGCCTGAAGAGCGGCGAGACACTGCTCGTGCATGGCGGCTCGTCGGGTATCGGCACCACGGCGATCCAGCTTGCTGCCGCTTTCGGCGCCTATGTCGTCACCACCGCCGGCAGCAAGGAGAAATGCGACGCCTGCCTCAAGCTCGGCGCCGACCGGGCGATCAACTATCGCGAGGAGGACTTCGTCGCCGCAGTCAAGGAGGCAACCGGCGGCAAGGGTGCCAATGTCATCCTCGACATGGTCGGCGGCGACTATGTGGCGCGAAACTATGAGGCTGCAGCCATGGAAGGCCGCATCGTCCAGATCGCGACGCAGGGCGGGGCAGTGGCGAGCGCCGATTTCTTCAAGATCATGGCCAAGCGGCTCGTGCACACAGGATCGCTGCTCAGGCCACGCACCGTGGAGTTCAAGGCGGCAGTTGCGGCTGCGCTCGAGGCGCAGGTTTGGCCGCTGCTCGGCACGCGCAAGGTTGCGCCGGTGATGGATACGATCTTCCCGCTCAAGGAAGCGTGGCGGGCGCATGAGCGGATGGAGGAGGGTGAGCACATCGGCAAGATTGTGCTCGATGTCGCCTGACGGCCCGCAAACAGGCTGAACGAAAGCTTAATGGTGCAATGCAACAAACGCATTGCGGCCATGCAAAAGCGTCTGTTCAATTTTTCATCGCCGATGCCTATTTACGCGGCATCAAAACGATGGAGGACTATAATGAACCCGATCCGCGCTTTCCGTAACTGGCGCATGTACAACGAAACCGTGCGCGAACTAAACCGGCTGAATGCTCGTCAGCTCAACGACCTCGGCATCAACCGCGGCGACATCGAGAGAATCGCCCGCAAAGGGCTTTGATCTCGAGCACGATCCCGCTCGAAGACCGGGCGCCGCTTTTCGGCAACGCCGAGCCGCGGTTCGGGATCAAGCTTTAGAAGCCAGAGCCGCAGCAGACGGATTCCGTCGCCGGTTCCGAGCCCGCCCGACCTTGGTCTGGCGGGCTTTGTCTTTTTGAAGGTTTCGACTGCATGGCGTCATCTGCCGACCCTTCGCGGTCTGCTGGTCGCGCTGCCGTGCCGTCCTTGACGCGCGCCTGCCAAAAACATTGCGAAACGGCGAGCGAGCGGTTATATAGACCGCGATTTTCCCATTTTGGTGGCTCTAAACCACCGCCCGCGCGGGAACGCGGGCGAACGAGAAGGATTTTTGTAATGGCCAATACGCTGCTGATGCCAAAGGCGACCGCCGTCTGGCTGGTTGACAACACAGCGCTTTCCTTCGAGCAGATTGCGCAGTTCTGCGGACTGCATCCGCTTGAGGTCAAGGCGATCGCCGACGGCGAGTCGGCGCAAGGCATCAAGGGCATGGACCCGATCATGACCGGCCAGCTCACTCGCGACGAGATCGCGCGCGCCGAGAAGGACGCCAACCACCGGCTGAAGCTCTCCGATCCCAAGGTGCGGGTGCCGGAATCCAAACGCAAGGGTCCGCGCTACACGCCGCTGTCGAAGCGCCAGGACCGGCCCAACGCCATCCTCTGGCTGGTGCGCAACCATCCCGAGCTCAAGGATGCGCAGATTGCCCGCCTTGTCGGCACAACGAAGTCGACGATCGACCAGATCCGCGACAGAAAGCACTGGAACTCCGCCAATCTCCAGCCGATGGATCCGGTGACGCTCGGCCTGACGTCGCAGATCGACCTCGATATGGAAATCAACCGCGCCTCGCGCGGCCGCGAGCAGGCGCAGCCGGTCGGCGATACGCTGCTGCCGGCCGCCTTGACCGAACGGCTGGTGCCGGCGCCCGAAAAGCCGAAGGACGAGGACCGCGAACTTGACGCCAACGCCGTCTTCGCCAAGCTTTCGGCGCTGAAGTCGAAGGACAAGGACGCCGACGAAGAGGAATAGGTCTGGCATCCAAAACTAAAAGCCCGCTTTCAAGCGGGCTTTTTTGTGATCTTCCGTGTCAGCTTCGCGCCGCCCGGTCCGGCGCCATGCCGTAATCCTCGCTGCGCTCCACCGCTCGATAGAAATCGGCGAGCTGCTTGCCGCGCTCCGGCTTGAAGGTGCGGCCGGCGATGACCACCGTGGCGATGCGGTCGATGCGGAAGGCGCGGAAATCGCCGCGCATCTCACACCAGGCGACCAAGGTCCACACCTTGCCCCAGAACCACAGGCCGAGCGGGCGGATGTCGCGCGCGGTGCTGCGGCCGGCCTCATCCGAATAGTCGATGGTCAGCACCTGACGTTTCTCGATGGACCGCTCGATCAGGTCGATGGCTTCGCGGGCGGCATCGCTTACCACCCACATCGGCGTGTGGATCTCGGTACGGGCGATGCGGTCCTTTTCGGCGTCGGGCAACACGGCGCCTATCTTGACCAGCGCCTCGTCGGCGGCTCGCGCCATGGCCGCGCCGCCAAAGGCGCGCACCATGCGGGCGCCGGCGACCAGCGCGACGATCTCGTCACGCGTGAACATCAGCGGCGGAAGGTCGAAACCCTCCCTCATCATGTAGCCGACACCGGCCTCGCCGTCGATCGGCACGCCGGTCGACTGCAGATCGGCGATGTCGCGATAGATCGTCCGCTCGGAAACCTCGAGCCACGTGCCCAGCTTCTGGGCGGTGACCAGACGACCACCACGCAGATGCTGCACGATCTGGAAGAGCCTGTCGGCGCGGCGCATCGTATGGTCCCTCGGCGTCTATCGTTCCAGCCCTTCGCGCTTGCGCTGCGCGGCGACGAAGGCCGCGCCGAAGGACAGTTTCTTCGTTGTCGGCGTGCTTGCGTCGACCACCCGCCAGAACGGCGCAACATCGCCCAGCGCCATACCACGCTCAAGATCCTCGTTGGCGGCCTCGGCGACGGTGCGCAGATGATAGCCGATGGTGACCGGACATGTCATCTCGGCACCGTGCTCGATGGCGAGAGCGATGCGCAAAGCGCGGACATTCATGTCCATGCCTTCGGGGATGGAGCGGATGAATGCATGGACCTGGCGAGCTGTAGGAACCAGCATCGGCTGGCCTTCGATGACGTCGCCGATGGTGCGTGGCGACGGTCTTATGCCGTTGATGCCAGGCGTGTTCAGCCTGTCGTTCCAGCTTTTCATCGATCGTCCTCTCGGCCATCCGGCTCCGGCGGCCATCGCACTATGGCACGAGCCTCCTGACACCATACTGTCAGGAGGCTTCAGCATGCCCATTTCAGCTCGTCGCCAGGTCGCATCCAAACGCCACGCAGAAAGCTTGCCTCAATTGCCGCCATTGCGGCGGTCGCCATACATGTCCGGCCAACCAATATCCTTGCGGATGTCCGCCGGCAGGGTGTTCATGAATCGCTGGGTGCGGATCTCATTGCGGATCGTCCGGATCTTGCCGACATAGTGCTGCACGCTACGCAGAATGGTAATACCGTTCATGGCTGGTCTCCTCTCTTTCGATGCAGGCACTATCGCACACCCCTGCTGACAGCAGTCTGTCAGGAGGGTGCGGCTCTCATGACCGGCGTTCCGATTTATCCATCGAAGTGACAAGGCAGTGCTGAAAAGAGGCTTGCCGCAGTGGAAGCCGGCGATCCCGGAGCCGCTTTGACAGCCAGCCGCGATGCTGATCAAAGGCTGCATGTCGAAACTTCTCGCGCTCGTCATCATCTTCATGATGGTCATCCAGCTCATCAAGCCGCTCGGCTGGCCCGGGCTGAAGCGGCGCAGCGATTTCTGGAAGCTGGCGCTGCTGGCGATGGCGGCGATTTCGATTACGGCGGTGCTCGGGCACTGGACGTAATGCATGTCGCGCAAAAGTGTGCAGCGGTTTTGCGACAACGACATGCATAAAAACAAGAACCTGAAGCGCGTCGGATGAGGCCAATCGAATGCGACGCGCTTTAGTGCGGGCGGCCCGCTACGCGACGCCCGGTTCGTTGGCGAGCACCAGGCTGACCAGATGTTCCGCCCAGGCTCGGTAGCCGGCTTCCGAAGCGTGAAATCCATCCGATGCGAAGCCGGCATCGGCATCCGTGATCGGCAGCCGGGGCGCCGGTATGGCGCCGCGTTCGAGGCAAAGGCGCTCGCCCATCCGGTTCACCTCGACGGCGCGGATTTCGAGGATCTTGCCGAGCAATGGCGGCATTGCCGGAGCCCGGGTGAACTCCAGCACCGGCGACCACACCACGCGCGCTTCCGGCCATTTGGCGCGCAGCGCGTAGAGCAGGCCGCCAAACTCGCGCTTGAAGCGCGGTACCGAATGAAAATTCTTGGTGTCGTTGGTACCGACGGCCAGCACGATATGCGTCCACGGATCGGCCGATAGATTGGGCAGCACATGATCGCGGATCTGGCCAGAGGTTGCCGAGTTGAAGCCGGCCGCCCGCCAGCGCACGGTGCGGCCGGTGCGTTGCGCAATCAGAACTGCCAGTTGCGCGGCCAATCCGTTTTCGGAATTGCCGATGCCGACCGAGGCGGCGGAGGAATCGCCAAGCACCAGAACCGAGATTGCTGGCGCCAGGCCAGATATCTCGTGCATGACCGGACCTTGTGCCGGCAGCATGCGGGCGGTGCGGCGACGCACGCCAAGTCCTTGCCAGACATAAACCGGAAAGGCGAGCCAGGTGAGAAGGGTCGGAAAGCGCCGCATGGCAAGTCCCTTTTAGGGCATAGCGAACAGCACTTAGCGCATGTCGGGCCGAAGGCGAAAGACCTTGGGTGACCGCCCGTCGTCAATGGCAGCAGCTGTCCTGCATCTCGGGCGTATCCGCATATTCGTCGTGCAGCCGCACCCAGTCCACCAGGCTATGGTGGGGACCGGTTTCGTTGCGACCCTTCGGCGTCAGGTCGAGATAGTGATAGGCGCCGATCAGCGGATCGCCGCCTCTGGAGCGCGAGATAAAAGTCAGGAAGATGTCGCCTTTCTCGTCGCGATAGAACACGCTGGTGCCGGGAAGATCCTTCGATTGCCGCGCGCGCCGCTCGAAATTGTAGGTCGTGTCGCCGGCCGCGATCTGCTTGTCGGTGAATGACACCTGCATGTCGAAGTTGAAGTCCGAAGCGTACGACGACACCCAGTCGAATTTCCAGCCCATGCGCTGCTTGTAGGGCAGAAGCTCGGCCAGCGGCGCCCGCGCCACCACCACGAGCGAGACGTCGTGGTGCCTGAGATGCTGGTTGGCACCGTCAATGTGGTCGGCAAGGAACGAGCAGCCCTCGCAACGATAATCGGCGCCCGGCCCGAACATGAAATGGTAGACGATCAGCTGGCTGTTGCCGCCGAACAGGTCGGGCAGTTTCTTTGGCCCTTGCTCGGTCTCGAAGACATAGTCCTTGCGGATCTTCAGCCACGGCAATTCGCGGCGTTCGGCGGCGACGCGGTCGCGAAAGCGCGTCAATTCCTTTTCGCGCGCCAGATGCGCCTTGTGCGCCTGAAACCAGTCTTCCTGCGATACGGTCTTGTTGTTTGGCATAGGTCTGCTCCTCTTTTCACGGAGGACGATCGGCAGCGAGGAATGCCGACACAGAGCTGCATTTTTAGTTGCAGGAAATTGCAGACCTTGCTGCTTTCAAACAAACCCGGGCACATGGCCCGGGTCGGGAGAAAGGCAAGATGTTTTCGGTCAGGCGGCTTGCTCAAGCGTCGGCTGCCATTGTCCAAGCGCTGCCAGATGGTTCATGTGGGCGCGATGGGCGAAGGCAGCCTGGGCGGCGGCGACATTCGCCGCCTTGCCGCTCCAGGCCTTCTGCGGAGCGGCCTGCAAGGCGCGGCCGTAGGAGAAGGTCAGCTTCCACGGATGCGGGCCAATGGCGTTGATGGCATTGAGGTTGGCGGTCGCTTGCTCGTCCGATTGTCCGCCCGACAGGAAGGCAATGCCTCCGATCGCGGCCGGTACCGTCTCGCGGAACAGTTTTATCGTCTTTTCGGCGACTTCGTCGGGGCTGCTGACCTTGCCTGATTTCTTGCCGGCCAGCACCATGTTCGGCTTCAGGATGGTGCCTTCGAGCACGACGCGGGCCGCATAGAGTTCGGTGTACAACTTTGTCAGTGTCGCCTTGCTGATCTCGTAGCAAATGTCGATGTCGTGGGCGCCGTCCATCAGCACCTCCGGCTCGACGATCGGCACGATGCCGGCCTCCTGGCAAAGCGCGGCGTAACGGGCGAGCGCATGGGCGTTCGAGCCGATCGAGGTGGCGGAAGGCACGCCCTTGGCAACATCGATGTCGATCACCGCGCGCCATTTGGCAAAGCGGGCGCCGAGCTTGTAATAGTCGGCAAGGCGTTCGCGCAGGCCGTCCAGGCCTTCGGTGATGGTGTCGCCGGGAAAGCCGGCCAGCGGCTTGGCGCCGGCATCGACCTTGATACCGGGGAGAGCGCCTGATGCCTTGATGATGTCGACCAGCGGTGTGCCGTCGGCGGCCTTCTGGTGAATGGTCTCGTCGTAGAGGATGACGCCGGAAATGTACTTGGTCATTGCATCGCTGGCGCGGAACATCATCTCGCGATAGTCGCGGCGACTGTCGGCGGTCGACTCGACACCGATGACGTCGAAGCGCTTCTTGATGGTGCCGGAGCTCTCGTCGGCAGCCAGCAGGCCTTTGCCATTGGCCACCATCGCGGCAGCAATGTCCTCGAGACGTTCGCTCATCGTGCTTCTCCTGAAAGAATTGATCCGTGCCCAGCAGACCACCAGAGCAACGCAGGTTCAAGTCGAACAATTTCGCCGGGTAGGCGCGAATCGATTGAAAGTCGCGGGCGCCCTCTTTCGCGCTGTTATTGCTGCCGCGCTCAGCGCTTCAAGATGTCGACGCCGGGCAAGGGCTTGCCTTCCATCCACTCCAGGAAAGCGCCACCAGCCGTCGAGACATAGGTGAAGTCGTCGGCTACGCCGGCATGGTTGAGCGCCGCCACCGTATCGCCGCCGCCGGCGACCGAGACCAGTCTGCCGGCCCTGGTGCGCGCTGCCGCGTGCCTGGCCGTCGCCACCGTTGCGTGGTCGAATGGCTCGATCTCGAAGGCGCCGAGCGGCCCGTTCCAGACCAGCGTCGCGGCGCGGTCGATCCATTCGGCAATGGTTTTCACGGTCTTTGCGCCGACGTCGAGGATCATGCCGTCGGCCGGCACGTCTGCGATGGCGACGGTCTCGCTGGCGGCGCCGGCCTTGAACTCCCTGGCGACAACGCCGTCGGCGGGCAGGATGATGGCGCAGCCGGCCTCGGCCGCCTCGATCATGATCTGCTTGGCGGTGGTCGCGAGATCACGCTCGCACAAGGATTTCCCGACATCGGTGCCGCGTGCCGCGAGAAACGTGTTGGCCATGCCGCCGCCGATGACCAGCGCGTCGACCTTCTTCACCAGGTTCATCAACAGGTCGATCTTGGTCGAGACCTTGGCGCCGCCGACGATGGCGACAACCGGACGGACGGGATTTCCAAGACCCTTTTCCAACGCGTCGAGCTCGGCCTGCATGGTGCGGCCGGCGAAGGAAGGCTGCACATGCGCCAACCCTTCCGTCGACGAGTGGGCGCGGTGCGCAGCAGAGAAGGCGTCGTTGACGAAAATGTCGCCGTTGGCGGCGAGCTTTTCGGTGAAGGCCGGATCGTTCTGCTCCTCGCCCTTATGGAAGCGGGTGTTCTCGAGCAGCAATACGTCGCCGTTATTCATGGCAGCAACGGCATTTGCCGCCTTGTCACCGATGCAGTCGGAGGCAAAGCCAACCGGACGGCCGAGCACGTCCGTCGTCGCCTTGGCGATCGGCTCGAGCGAGAATTCCGCCGCCGGTCCATCCTTCGGCCGGCCGAAATGGGCAAGCAGGATGACCTTGGCGCCCTTGCCGGAGAGCTCGGCAATGGTCGGCGCAATGCGCTCGATGCGGGTGGCGTCGGTGACCTTGCCCTCGGCGACGGGAACGTTGAGGTCGACACGCACCAGCACACGCTTGCCGCTGATATTGCCGATGTCGTCCAGTGTCTTGAAGCCGGCCATGCTGATCCCTTTCGCGAAAAATCGCGGGGACCTTACCCCGCATCGACGACGATGCAAGACCTGCCTAACGGTTCACCGAAAATATGATTCACGTATCGAGGACGAAGTGTCCACGGGGAGCGAGATGGGCAGCAATGGCGCAAAACGCACCGACATATGGCTTTACCGGTTGCGCACCACGATGCAGGCGCCGCCGACGCTTTGCAGCTTGTCGCAGATCGTGTCGGCCTTGGCTCTGCTATCGGCGCCGATCCGCACGGCATAGATGCCGCGCCTGCCGATCGGTGTGCGGACCCGGCTGACCACCGGATCGTGGCCGGCAAGCAGTGCCGGGAACCGGCTTTTCACTCTTAGCCACTGGTTGAGCGCCGCGGCGCGGCGGAAATTGCCGGCCACCTGCACGCCCCACGGCTTGATGTTGATCGACGACATCGGCACGGTTCTGGACATGATCACCGGCAGCTCGCGGCAAGCAGCAGCGAAACTCGCCTTCTTGTCGAGCGGCCGGATGACGCCGGCGTAGGCGGTATTGGTGAAGTTGTCGGCCGGCTCGCCCATGACGTCCAGAACGTAGCTTTCGGTCTCCATCGGCAAGAAGCCGCCGGAATTCAGCCAGCGCGTCACCCGGCTCTCGCCGGCATTGTAGGCTGCGGCGGCGAGGCCGAGATTGCCGAAACCGGATTTCATTTCGGCGAGGTATTTTGCCGAGGCCGGGATCGCCTGTTCGATGTCGAAGGAATTGGCGAGCCCGCGCATCTTGGCGGTACCCGGCATGAATTGGGCGATACCCTCAGCGCCGACGGGGCTGACCGCATTGGGATCGAAACGGCTTTCCTTCCAGATCAGCCGGGCAAAGAAATCCCGGGGCAGCCCGTTCTGGTCGGCATGCGTCTCGATCAGGTTGCAAACCTGGTCGATCAGCTTCTTTTTGGCGGGCCGTGGTGGATCGGCCTGAACGGCTGTCGCCCAGATCAGCCCGCAAATGACAACCAGCGGCGCGCCCAGCAAACGCCGCATCGAACTACTCCGCCGCGGCTTTGTCGTGCTGCCCGAACCGCCGTTCGATATAGTCGGCGACCATCTTCTCGAAATCCGCGGCAATCGATGGGCCGCGCAGGGTCGCCGCCTTCTTGCCGTCGACGAACACCGGGGCGGTCGGTGTCTCACCGGTGCCGGGCAGCGAAATGCCGATATCGGCATGTTTGGATTCGCCCGGACCGTTGACGATGCAACCCATCACCGCGACCTTGAGGTTCTCGACGCCGGGATATTGTTCGCGCCACACCGGCATGTTCTTGCGCAGGTCGGCCTGGATGTTCTGGGCAAGCTCCTGGAACACGGTCGAGGTTGTGCGGCCGCAGCCCGGGCAGGCGGCGACGATCGGCACGAACTGCCGGAAGCCCATGGTCTGCAACAGTTCCTGCGACACCTGCACCTCGCGCGTGCGGTCGCCGTTCGGCTCCGGCGTCAGCGAGATGCGGATGGTGTCGCCAATGCCTTGCTGGAGCAGGATGCCCATGGCAGCGGACGAGGCGACGATGCCTTTCGAGCCCATGCCGGCCTCTGTCAGGCCGAGGTGCAGCGCATGGTCGGATCGGGTGGCAAGCTCGGTGTAGACGGCGATCAGATCCTGCACGCCGCTGACCTTGGCCGACAGGATGATTTTCTCGCGCGCAAGGCCGATCTCTTCGGCCATTCCGGCCGACAGGATCGCCGATTGCACGATTGCCTCGCGCGTCACTTCCTGCGCCGTCAGCGGAAAGCCCTGGGCCTGGTTGTCGTCCATCAGCCGGGTCAGCAGCTCCTGGTCAAGCGAACCCCAATTGACGCCGATGCGCACCGGTTTGTCGTATTTGATCGCCATCTCGACGATCGCCGCGAACTGCCGGTCTTTCTTGTCCTTGAAGCCGACATTGCCGGGATTGATACGGTATTTGGCCAGTGCCTCGGCACAGGCCGGGTGGTCGGCCAGGAGCTTGTGGCCGATATAGTGGAAATCGCCGACCAGCGGCACGTCGATGCCGAGCCGTTCCAGCCGCTCGCGGATGGCCGGTACGGCCGCAGCGCTTTCGTCGCGATCGACGGTTATGCGCACGATCTCGGAGCCGGCACGATGCAGCGCCGCCACTTGCGCGACCGTCTGGTCGACATCGGCCGTATCGGTGTTGGTCATTGACTGGACGACGACCGGCGCGCCGCCGCCGACCATCACGCCGCCGACATCGACACCGACCGACCTGCGGCGTGGGAAGGGTGAGGAAAAATATCCGGTCATGCCGGCTGCCTTTAATCTTGAAGGTCCGGGCATGAGGTGGAGGAGCAAAGATGGCTTGTCAATGGCGACTGGCGCGCAGGCCCAGCAAATCGGAAACAACAAGATGGCAGCTTACCGCAAATCCATGGGCGTTTCCGGCAGCATAGAGACATGCCACCGGAAAGATCGCGCGCCGGGTGGCGCTTCTAGTCCTGGAAGGGTTTCAGTGGGTCGTCGGTTTCGCCTTCAGTTTTTCAATCTCGTCCTTGAGCGCCAGCTTGCGCCGCTTGAGATTCACGATTTCGAGGTCGTCTACCGATGGATGGGTCATCGCATCGTCGATTTCCCGTTCGATGTCGCCGTGTTTCCGCTGCAGCTCATCAAGATGGGATGCAAGAGACATGATTGGTTCTCCCTTTCATGGTTTCCTCGGATTGCAGCCGTCATGGCACGTCCACCGCAGGCTCGCTTCTATGACGGCATAATGACAGTGTGCCACCATCGCGCACCGATGTCGAATGCTGCGTGGTAGCATTCCACGCCAATATGAAATGTGATATGGGCTGCGCGCCGGTGCAAGAAGACCCGGTCCCGCCCAATCAGGCCCATAGTTTGGGCGCCGCAGACGTGCAGACGGTAAAAATGTCCGATCAGGAACAGGCAGATATCCGCCTCGAATATTCCCGGCTGAAGCAGGAACACGCCGATTTCGACGCGGCCATCAATGCGATGATCGCCATGAATTGCGACCCGCTGCAGATCCAGCGCATGAAGAAAAAGAAGCTTTTCCTGAAGGACAGGCTGATGGCGCTGGAAGACAAGATCATTCCAGACATTATTGCTTGAACGAACGCCATTGCTTGAACGAACGCCGGCGCCGGCTTGCTGGAAAAGCGGTTATGCCGCGATCGAAAGCCGTGCGGCGCGCTCGCGCAACAACGCTATCAGGTCGTCGGTCTTTTCGGTCGAGGTATCGATCGGAACCACCAGGCACATCGTCGCCTCGACCCTGCCCGGCGCTGAAAAGACCGGCGCGGCCAGGCATTTCGTGTAGGCATCGACAAGGCCGGAGGTGACGCAGTAGCCGGCCGACTTGGCGACGGCGATGTCGTCTATGAAATCGTCGAGTTGCAATCTGCGGCCGTCCGGCAGCACGAGATCGTCCTCGGAGACCATATCCTCGATCGCTGCCCTGTCGAAGCCGGCGAGGAGCAGTCGCCCGGAAGCTGTCCAGGGGAGCGGTATTTGCAGACCGGTCGCCGAGCTGATCCGGAATGGCCTCGTTCCCGGGCTTGAATGGACGATGGTGTAGCGGCCGCTTTGCAGCATGCACAACTCCGAGGTCTCGCCGGTCTCGCGTGACAGATGGTCGACTTCCTGGCGCCCTCGCCTGAGCAGGTCGTTGCCCCGCACATAGTCCATTCCGTAGAGATAGAGCTTCTTTCCGAAATAAACCCGATTGCCGTCTCCGGCCATTTCCAGCAGACCTGCGTCGACCAGCGAGCGCACAAGCGTATAAGTCGTCGAACGCGGCGCGTTTACCCCCTTGGCAAGATCGCCGATGCCGATCGCGCGCTGGGTCGCGTGAAGAAACTCCAAAATCTGGAGGACCCGGTTGAGGCCCTTCTCCCGAGAAGCCGAGTTCTTGTCTTCGTCCAGACCGGCGTCCGGTCGAGCGGCCAAGGCATTACCTTCTTGCATTATCGATCCCTGATGTTAATCTGTCTTGTACAGAGTACAGGCGTCTCTTGTAAGGGACAATGACGTCAGTTGCAACCGATGCCTGTACTGCTGGTCCAAAGGGGAACTCAACACGAAAGGAGGTCGCCGTGAACGACACATCCAAAAGGCGTGAATTTCTGAAACTGGGAATGGCCGGGCTTGCAACGGCCGGAGTGATGAGCGCCGCTACCGCGGTCGACGTTCAGAAAGCGGCGGCCCAGGCAGCGCCGGACAGCCTGCTGCGCACCGTCCTCGAGCGCGGCAAGGTGATCGTCGGCACCGGCAGTACCAATGCGCCCTGGCATTTCGAGAACGACGCCGGCGAACTGGTGGGCATGGACATCACCATGGGTCGCATTCTCGCCAAGGGGCTTTTCGACGATCCGACCAAAGTGGAATTCGTCATGCAGGATCCGGCTCAGCGCATTCCGAACGTGACCACCAACAAGGTCGACATCACCATCCAGTTCATGACCATGACCGCCCAGCGCTCGCAGCTGATCCACTTCTCCCGACCCTACTACGTCGAAGGCATCGCCTTGCTGACCCTTCCGAACGCCGAAAACAAGACCTTCGACAAGCTGCTTGCCGGCGGTTCGGCGACGCGGATTTCCATCCTGCAAAATGTCGATGCCGAGGCTAACGTGCATATCGTCCTGCCGGAGTCGCAGGTGATGCAGATAGACACGCAGGCCAACGTGCTGCAGGCCCTGGAATCGAAGCGCGTCGACGCCGCCGCGGTCGACCTGTCAACGGTGCGCTGGCTCGCCTCGCGCAATCCGGACAAATACTTCGATGCCGGCAAGAGCTGGTTCTCGATGCTTTATGGTGCCGCGCTGCGGCAGGGCGACCTCGACTGGCTGACCTTCGTCAACCAGACCTTCACCATCGCCATGTTCGGCCATGAAACGGCACTCTACGACGCTGCGTTCAAGGATTATTTCGGACAGGAGCCGCCGGCGCGCCATCCCGGTTTCCCGGTCATTTGATGCAAGCAGGCGGAAGGACAACGTCCTTCCGCCTTCTCTCATCACAGCCCTCCATGACGAGGACGCATGGGTTATACTCTCAACTTCAACCTTATCTGGCGGCATTTCGACAAGCTCTGGGGCGGACTGCTGTTAAGCCTCGAACTGGCCGTCATCTCGATCGCGATCGGCATCGTCATCGGGCTCGTTCTGGCGGTCTGGTACGTGTCGGCCGGACGTGCGGTGCGGACCATCATCGCGGGGTATGTCGAGTTCATCCGCAACGTGCCGCTGATCCTGCTCGTCTATCTGGTCTTCTACGGCTTGCCGACGGTGGTCGACATTGCCTACAGCGCGCAAACCTCATTCATTGCCACGCTGTCGCTCTACAGCGGCGCCTACCTGGTCGAGGTGTTTCGCTCGGGGCTCGAGGCGGTGCCGCGCGGTCAGCTCGACGCCGGCAAGGCAATCGGCCTGACACCATGGCAAAGGCTGCTCGATGTGCGCCTGCCGACGATGCTGCGCATAACCCTGCCGGCGCTTTCCAACACATTCATATCGCTCTTCAAGGATACGTCCGTGGCGTCGGTCATCTCGGTACCCGAACTCACCTATGGCGCCCAGTGGATCAACTTCAACACGTTCCGCATTGTCGAAGTCTATCTGGTGGTGACGGCAATGTACCTGTTGACCGGCTACACGCTGCTTTTCGCGCTGCGGCTCGTCGAGCGCCGGTTCAAGGCGGCGCGCTGACATGCTGAGCCAGATCATCTACGCCTTGCCGTTCCTCGCCGAAGGCTTTGCCGTAACCTTGTGGGTGTCGCTGCTGGTCGTGGTGTTATCGCTCATCGCCGGCGTGCTGATGGGTGTCGGCCTTGTCTATGGTCCTTTTCCGCTGCGCTGGGCAGTGCGCATCTTCAGCGACACCATCCGCGGCATTCCGATCCTGGTGCTGATCTTCTTCGTCTATTACGGCCTGCCCGCGGTGGGGCTGCATCTGGAATCCTTTTGGGCGGCCGTGTTCGCCCTCACCCTCTTCAAGACCGCACAGGTGGTCGAATATCTCAGGGGCGCCGTCGGCTCGATTCCCAAGGGTCAGTCCGAGGCGGCGCTGGCGATCGGACTGACCTTTCGCCAGCGGCTGGCCTACGTCATTTTTCCGCAGGCGTTCAGGCGCTTCCTGCCACCCTGGATCAATGGCGTCACCGACGCGGTGAAGGGCAGCGCGCTGGTCTCGCTGCTCGGCATCACCGACCTCATGCAGGCAATCAACCAGGTCATCGGCCGCACCTATGAGGCGATGCCGCTCTACATTCTCGGTGCGCTCGTCTACTTCGCCGTCAACTACGCCCTCTCCTTGGCCAGCCGGCGGCTGGAGCGGCGTTTCTCCTTCATCCGGGAATAGCACGATGTCCAACGCCTCGCACCAGAATCCGGCACTTCTCGATGTCATCGAGGTTTCCAAAGCCTTTGGATCCGTCGAGGTCCTGCGCTCCGTCAGCCTGCAAGTGACACGCGGCGAGGTCGTGACTGTCATCGGCCCCTCCGGCAGCGGCAAGACCACGCTGCTGCGCTGCGTCAACTTCCTGGAGAGCTACGACAGCGGCTCGATCCGTATCGACGGCAAAGAAGTCGGCTATCGCGAGACGGGAACACGCCAGCGACGCAGCGAGCGTGACCTGGCGGCGATGCGAGCCGAGACCGGAATGGTATTCCAGAGCTTCAATCTGTTTCCGCATTTGACTGCGGCCGGCAACATCATGCTTGGCCTGCGCAAGGTACGCGGCAAGAGCAATGCCGAGGCCCGCACCATTGCCGAGCACTGGCTCGGCCGCGTAGGCCTCGCCCACAAAGCCGACAGTCTGCCGGCCGAGCTTTCCGGTGGCCAGCAGCAGCGCGTCGGCATCGCCCGCGCCGTGGCGATGGAGCCGAAGATATTGCTTCTCGACGAGATAACCTCGGCGCTCGACCCCGAACTGGTTGGCGAGGTGCTCGAGGTCGTGCGCAGCCTCGCCGAAGACGGCATGACGATGCTGATGGTCACGCATGAAATGGCTTTTGCACGCGACGCATCGAGCCGCATCGTTTTCATGGCGGATGGCGGCGTCAGTGCCGTCGGACCACCCGCCGAGATTCTGGCGGCGGGGTTCGACAATGAACGCCTTCGCAGTTTCCTGGCGCGGTTTCGCGCCTCGCATTTTTGACATCGGACGGCGAAAGCCGTCGCAAGGAGCTTTTATGACGCCTTACATCCGGCTCGCGGAATTGGGCCTGACACTGCCCGAGCCGCCGAAGCCCATCGCCAACTTCGTCACCTATGCCGAGAGCGGACGGCTGATCTTCCTCTCCGGCCAGGGGCCGTTGCGCGCCGATGGCGCGCTCTGCACCGGCAAGGTCGGAGAGGATGTCAGCGTTGAAGAGGCCTACGGGCATGCGCGTCTGACCGGCCTGAACCTGCTCGCCGTCATGCATGCGGCGGCCGGCGACCTCGGCCGCATCGTGCGCGTCGTCAAGCTGCTTGGCTTTGTCAATGCGACGCCGACATTCAGCGAGCATCCCAAGGTGGTGAACGGCTGTTCCGATCTTTTCGCGGCCGTCTTTGATACGCTTGGCGGACATGCCCGTTCCGCGATCGGTGTCGGCTCGCTGCCGGGCAACATCACAGTTGAAATCGAGGCGGTCGTCGAGATCGCCGCCTGAAATCTTAAACAGGATCTACAGAGATGACGACCTATGCCGCTGACCGTTCCAACACGACAATCCGCGAACGGCTTGGCCTTCGCCCAATCATCAATGTCTCCGGCACGATGACGGCACTCGGTGCTTCGATCATCGTGCCAGAAGCGATTGCCGCAATGTCGGAAATGGCCTCGCAATGGGTCGAGATGGACGATCTGCAGCGCGCCGCAAGTAGGGTGATTGCACGCCTTACCGGCGGCGAGGCCGGCTTCATCACCGCATGCTGCGCCAGCGGCATAACAATGGCGATTGCCGGCGCGATGACCGGGACCAGCCTTCTTGCGATCGAGCGGCTGCCGCACGACACCGAGGGCCTCAAATCGGAGGTCATCGTTCAGCTTGGTCACATCGTCAATTACGGCGCGCCGATCGACCAGTCGATCCGGCTTGCCGGAGCCAAGGCAGTGCCTGCCGGCACGGTCAGCGTCACCCAGGATTATCATGTTGCCGAGGCGATCCGGGACCGGACGGCGGCAGCCCTCTACGTCGTTGCGCACCACACCGTGCAATACGGCATGCTCTCGCTTGAGGAGTTCTGCGAGATTTGCCACGCCAAGGGCGTGCCGGTGATCGTCGACGCCGCCTCGGAGTACGATTTGCGTGGCTTTCTGGCGCGCGGCGCCGACATTGTTGTCTACAGCGGGCACAAATTTCTCTCAGGGCCGACAAGCGGCATCGTTGCCGGCCGCAAGGATCTGGTACGGGCCGCCTATCTCCAGAACCGCGGCGTTGCGCGCGCCATGAAGGTCGGCAAGGAGAGCATTGCCGGCACCATGGCGGCCCTGGAAGCCTGGGAGCGGCGCGACCATGCCGGCATTCGCCAGCGGGAAGAAGCCGCACTGCATCTGTGGCAAACCGCATTGCAGGGCCTGCCTGGCATCGAGGCACGTATCATTCCAGATCCGACCGGAAATCCTCTCGACCGCCTGCAGGTGTTTGTTGCGCCGGAAAGCCGCTTCACCGCCGCCGGCCTCGCCTCGGCGCTTGCGGCGGGTTCACCGCCCGTGATCGTGCGCAACCACGAGGTCGAGCGCGGTCACTTCTTCCTTGATCCGTGCAATCTCCATCCCGGCGAGGCGGAGATCGTTGCCGAACGCCTGCGGGCGGTGTTGAGTGCTGCCGATCGGCCCGCGGATGCGATGAAACCCGCTCGCAAGCAGTCCGCCGGAGCGCTGCGCTGGCCGGACTAGACATCGCCAGAGCGTGGTCGAGCCAGTGCCTTCCAGCACCGGCTTCGCATCGGGCCAGTGCGCCATCACGGCAGTGTGAATGAACTTTTAGTCTTCGGGCGGAATAAACCACCCCGCCCATTGGTCTCCCAAACAGACGCCATTTCCGGCGTGCAGGAGACCGGTATGATCCACCACCACGACAATGAAGCTGACGGCATCAGCCGCCGTCATGCACTGGAATGCATGATCTGGGCCGGCACGGGAGTGCTGTGGACAATTTCGGCCGGCGTGCCGGTTTCGCTCAGCCTGCTCGGTGCGTCGCAAGCCGCCGAGGCCTTGGCCACCGGCTTCACTTTCCTCCAGATCTCCGACAGCCACATCGGCTTCGACAAGGCTGCCAACCCGCACGCCATCGACACGCTGAAGGAGGCCATCGGCAAGATCCAGGCGTTGCCGCAAAAGCCCGCTTTCATGATCCACACCGGCGACATCACCCATTTGTCGAAAGCCGCGCAGTTCGACAACGCTGCCCAGATCATCGGCGGCGCAGGCTTCGACGTGCATTATGTGCCCGGTGAGCACGACCTGATCGATGACGGCAATGGCCAGGCCTATCTCGACCGCTACGGCAAGGGCACCAAGGGCGCTGGCTGGTATTCGTTCGACCAGAACGGCGTCCATTTCATCGGGCTGGTCAACGTCGTCAACCTGAAGGCTGGCGGGCTGGGCAATCTCGGCGCCGACCAGTTGGCATGGTTGGCCGATGATCTGAAGGCGGTCACCGCCTCGACGCCAATCGTCGTCTTTGCCCATATCCCGCTATGGGCTGTTTATCCCGAATGGGGCTGGGGCACCGACGACGCGGCGCAGGCCTTGGCGCTGCTCAAGCGCTTCGGCTCTGTCACCGTACTCAACGGCCATATCCACCAGATCATGCAGAAGGTCGAAGGCAACGTTACCTTTCATACCGCGCGCTCGACCGCTTTCCCGCAACCGGCGCCGGGCACCGCAGCCTCACCCGGGCCGATGACGGTACCTGCCGGCCAGTTGCGCAGCCTGCTCGGCACAAGCAGCGTGACAGTCAAGCAAGGCGGGCAGGACCTCGCCATCATCGACAGCACGCTGGCCTGAGGGGAAATGCGATGATCCGCTTCCCATCCCGCGTCTTGGTCGTATCCCCTGTCACGTTCGGTTTGGCGGCGATCCTGATAATGGTTGCCATGCCACTGAACGCAGCAGGCCAGCCAATGGTCAAGATCGAGAACTTTGCCTTCACGCCGGCGGTGCTGACGGTAAAGCAGGGCACTACCGTGACCTTCGAGAATGACGACGACATCCCGCATCTGGTGGTCGCCAACGATGCCTCGTTTCGCTCCAAGGCGCTTGACACCGGTGACACATACGCCTTCACCTTCACCAAAGTGGGCGACTATGCCTATTTCTGCGGGCTTCACCCGCACATGCAGGGCAGGATCACCGTCGCTCCATGAGGATTTTCGGAAGGTTCTGCCCGGGATGCCGGGCGATGCGACGGTGTTGAACCAAGAGGCCGCGACCGAGCGCTTTCGCGAGGTGGTTCTGCCTCATCTCGCGGATGCGCTTGCGCTTGCCCGCTGGCTGACCGGCAACGCCGCCGACGCGGAGGATGTGGTGCAGGAGGCCTGTTTGAAGGCGCATGCGGGCATCGCCGGCTATGCCGGCGGCAATGCGCGCGCCTGGCTGCTGGCGATCGTGCGCAACGCCTCTTACTCCTGGCTGGCGCGCAACCGGCCGCGCAGTATCGTCGCCGTCGGCGACCTGAGCGACCTCGATGACATGACGGCTGCATATGGCGCCGGCCTGCCGGATACGGATAGTCCTGAGGCAAGCCTGATCGCCAAGGCCGACACGGCCGCACTCGAGGCGGCGATCGCCGCGCTGCCGCACCAATTTCGCGAGACTGTGGTGCTGCGCGACATCAACGGCCTCAGCTATCGCGAGATCGCGACGCTGCTTGGCGTGCCGCTAGGCACGGTGATGTCGCGGCTGGCGAGAGCGCGCGGTCTGCTGATATCCCAACTTGGGAGGGCGCCATGAGCGCGCACAACGATGGACTGCCCGATGACCCGGCAGGCGTGGAACTGATGATCCATGCCTTGGTCGATGGCGAGCTCGACGCAGCGGCAGCATTGGCGGTCGAGCGGCGCATTGCCGCCGATCCGGCGCTCGCGGCCGAGCATGCCCGCATCGTGGCGCTGCAGTCCGCTGTCGGCAGGCTGGCGCTGCCACAGGTCAGCGACGCCCTCAATGCGCGCATCGCGGCGATCGGCGCGACTGGCGAGGCACAGGCTCGGCCGGCGCCGACGCGGCCGCCGCAAACCGTGCCAACCCACATGCGGCCAACCCAAACGCGGCCGGGCCGCTTCGGCGCGTTCGACTGGCGCGCAATGGCGGCATCGATCCTCGTCACCGCCGTGCTGGCCAGCGGCGTGACGCAATGGGTGATGCTCAGCGGGGCGCCCGACAGCTTTGCCGCCGCAGTCGCCAGCGGCCATCGCCGCAGCCTGCTGGCAGCCAGCCCCGTGGACGTCGTCTCGTCGGACCGGCACACGGTCAAACCCTGGCTGGATGGCAGGGTCGGCCTGTCGCCGCCGGCACCTGACCTTGCCAGTGACGGCTTCGCGTTGCTCGGCGGCCGGGTCGAGGTGATCGCCGACCAGCCAGTGCCGGCACTGGTCTACAGGCACCGCGAGCACCTGATCACTCTCGTCGCGGCGCCCGAGGAAACCGGCTCGACAACCGCGCCGGTCGATCTTTCTGCTGGTGGCTTCTCGCTGGTGCACTGGAGCGACAGCGCTTTTTCCTACTGGGCGATTTCCGATGTCGAACGGCCTGAACTTGACGACTTCGTCAACCGCTTCCGAGCAGCGGCCACCCGATGACAGACCGCTCCTGTGCATGTGCGCAGCCACGGAGACGACACAAGCGGCTTTGCCGTTTCCGGCCATCCTTGCGGCTCCCCTCGATTTCAGCTAATGCGCGCTTTTGCCGCCGGAGAGCTGAAGCTTGGACGATCACCGCGCCGACGTCGCCATCATCATGGGCAGCCAGTCCGACTGGGCGACGATGCGCCACGCCGCCGAAACGCTTGAGGCGCTTGGAATTCCGCACAAGCGCCTGATCGTCTCGGCCCACCGCACGCCCGACCGGCTCTATGATTTCGCCAAGGGCGCCAAGGCGGCCGGCTACAAGGTGATCATCGCCGGTGCCGGCGGTGCGGCGCATCTGCCCGGCATGACGGCGGCGATGACGCCGCTGCCGGTGTTCGGCGTGCCGGTGGAATCAAAGACGCTGTTGGGCCAGGACTCGCTGCTATCAATCGTGCAGATGCCGGCCGGCATTCCGGTCGGCACTTTGGCCATCGGCAAGGCCGGCGCCGCCAACGCTGCCCTTCTGGCCGCCGCGGTGCTGGCGCTGAGCGACGAAAAGCTCGCCGCCCGGCTGGATAGCTGGCGCGCCGCGCAGACCGCCAAGGTGGCCGCCGAGCCCACGGACGCGCCGTGAGCCTGCCGGCGGGATCGAGCATCGGCATCATCGGCGGCGGCCAGCTTGGCCGCATGCTGGCGATGGCCGCGGCCCGCCTCGGCTACCGCATCGTCGTGCTGGAGCCGCAGCCGGATTGCCCGGCGGCACAGGTCGCCAACCGGCAGATCGTCGCCGCCTATGACGACGCGGCCGCGCTTAGCGAGCTGGCTGCGGCCAGTGCCGTCGTTACTTATGAATTCGAGAACGTACCGGTCGCGGCCGCCGCGGCACTTGCCTCTACGGTGCCGGTCTATCCGCCGGCACGCGCACTGGAAGTGGCGCAGGACCGGCTGGCGGAAAAGAAATTCCTCAACGGCATCGGCATACCGACCGCGGATTTCAGCCCCGTCGACAATGACGAGGAACTGACGGCTGCGCTGAAACAGTTCAACGGCAGCGGAATATTGAAGACGCGCCGCATGGGCTATGACGGCAAGGGCCAGCGTGTCTTCCGCAACATGGAAACAGGCGGCTTTGCCGGCACTTGCGAGGCGATGGGCAATGTGCCGTTGATCCTGGAATCCTTCGTCACCTTCGAGCGCGAGATTTCGGTGATCGCCGCGCGCGGCAGCGACGGCTTGCTCGCCGCCTACGATCCAGCGTGGAATGTCCATCGCAACGGTATTCTTCACAGCTCGACGCTGCCGGGCGGAGTAAAATCCGAGACGGCGGCTGCGGCTCAAACGGCGGCGGCAGAGATCCTTGCAGCGCTCGACTATGTCGGCGTCATCGGCGTCGAATTCTTTGTCCTTGCCGACGGTTCGCTGTTGGCCAACGAGATAGCGCCGCGCGTCCACAATTCCGGCCACTGGACGGAGGCCGCCTGCACCATCTCGCAATTCGAGCAGCACATCCGCGCCGTCGCCGGCCTGCCGCTGGGAAATCCCGCCCGGCAGTTCGACTGCGTCATGGAAAACCTGATCGGCGACGATGTCAGGCGCGTTCCTGAGCTGCTCGCCGAGCCCGATCTGATGCTGCACCTCTATGGCAAGGCCGAGGCGCGGCCCGGCCGCAAGATGGGCCATTTTACGCGCGTGAGCCGCCGCAGCTAGAGCATGATCCCGAACCGAAGGTCCGCGCTAGCGAAAAGTGGAATCCGGTTTTCGGAAAAGATCATGCTCAAACACAAAGTTAGAACCTACGCTTACTGGATTTCGCCGCTCTCGTCCTCGTCGGGGCTGGCGCAGCTAACATCGCCTTCCGCGCAGGTCGAATCGGCGGTGAGCTGCTTGGTGCGATCGTCGGTCAGCCGCGTCAGGCATTCCGATATCAGCATCGGATAGATAGAGCCGCCTTCGCTGTCCGCGGCCGAATAGCTGCATTCCGCGTCGCGAAAAGCGATCCAGGCGCGCTGCGCCGTCTGCAACAGCTTCCTGGCTTTTGCGTCAGTTCCGCCGATGAGATCCTGGTAGGCCTTGTTGAGCTTGGCGTCGGCGGATTTGTAGTCCGCGTCGGCGCAGATGTTCATCATCTGCTGGCTGTCGTCGTTGCGGTGGCATTCCTGCGCATAGGCAACAGAACCTGCCGCGAGGACGACAAGACAGGCGGACACAAGAATTCGGCGCATGACGATCTCCAATTCGCAACCGCATCATTCCAGCCGTCTCAAGCCTGCGCAACGCCAGTGACGGATATTTGATGATACGAAACGGTCCGTATCGTTTAGGCAACGCGCTTGCGGTTGACACGGGCAACGCTCCTCGTCTATGAGCCACGCACAGTTCAAAGGCGCGTCTGTGGGCGCGCCTTAATAATTCGGCCCGTGACCGGGCCCAGACCGACGGGCAAGACCATGAAAATCAAGAATTCGCTCAAGGCGTTGAAGGCGCGTCACCGCGACAACCAGCTGGTTCGTCGCAAGGGCCGCGTCTACATCATCAACAAGACCGCGCCGCGCTACAAGGCGCGCCAGGGTTGAGTTTTCGACGGAGGCTGCGCGCCTCCGTTCGCATGATACGACTCTCACGCTAAATTCAGTTTGACGATCCGGCGTCGGGGGCTAGATTCCCGCGATGCGGATTCTTTTTGCATTTTTCACGGCCTTCCTCGTTTCCGGCGCTGTCTCGCTGCCGGCGTGGGCTGAAGATCCGACCACAACTCCGCCGGCAGCACCTCCGGTCGTCAAGACGAAACAGGCGCGGCTCGATCAGCTGTTTGCCGATCTCAAGCGCGAACGCAATGAAAAGGCGGCCGAGCGCATCGCCGGACGGATCGGCAGCGAGTGGTCCCAGTCGGGCAGCGCCTCTATCGACCTGATGATGCAATGGTCGCAGAAGGCGATCGAAAACCAGAAATTCGATGTTGCACTCGATTTCCTCGATCAGGTTGTGACTTTGCAGCCGACCTATGCGGAAGGCTGGAACCGGCGCGCCACTGTTCATTTCATGATGAAGAACTACGGGAAGTCGATGGCGGACATCGACCGCACCCTGCAGCTCGAACCACGCCATTTCGGCGCGCTTTCGGGCCTGGCTCAGATCATGGCCGAAACCGGCCACAAGCAGTCGGCACTTGAGGCCTGGCAGCGCGTGCTCGGCATCTACCCAATGATGCGCAGCGCCCAGGACCAGGTCGCCGCACTTTCCGAGGAGCTTGCCGGCGAAGGCATTTGAGACCAGTAAGGGAGTAGGGGAGTAAGGGACTATGTGAGAGGTGCAGATTGCACTGTGGAACACATGCGCCCTACTCCCCTACTCCCCTACTCCCCTACTCCCCTACTCCCCTACTCCCCTACTCCCCTACTCCCCTATAGGCCCGATCTATGCCGTTTGCTTCTGTGACGAGTTTCTCCACAAGGGCGGCGGCCGGCATCTCCCGCAGCTTCGCAACGCCCTGCCCGGCCCAAGTGGGCAAGAAGTCAGCCCGCTTGCTTTCATCCTTTGCCATCGAAAGCGGCATGACCAGACTCGCCTGCAGCGGAAACGCCAACACTGCATCTTCCTCACCAGCCATTTCCATCACAAACCGGTTGCGCACCACGCGAGCTGGGCGGCCAGTGAAGCAGCGAGTCACCGACGTGCTCTCGTCGTTGGCCGAGCGCAATGCTGCGCGATAGACTGGCTGCACATTGGCTTCAGGACAGGCCAGGAAAGCCGTGCCGATCTGCACGCCAGATGCACCAAGTGCAAAGCTGGCAGCAATGCCGCGACCGTCGAAGATACCGCCGGCGGCAATTACAGGCACCCGCACGGCATCAACAATCTGCGGTACGAGTGCCATAGTGCCGGCTGTGCCGATAGCAGGGTCGCCAGTGAATGTGCCGCGATGCCCACCCGCCTCGTATCCCTGGGCGATAATGGCGTCCACCCCTCCTGCCTCAAGCTGGCGCGCTTCCGAGACGGTGGTGGCCGAACACAAGACAGTACAGCCGGCCGCCTTCAACTGCTGCACAATTGCGGTGTCGGGTAGACCGAAGTGGAAGCTGACCACCTTGGGGCGCAGCTCGAGCACAATTTCGAGACGCTCACGATCGAAGGTGGGGAAGGGCTCGCCCGGCTCGGGCACCGGTCCGAGGCCGACCTCCTCATAGCAGCCGCGAAGGCGGTCTCGCATACTTTGGGCTGCCGCATCATCGTGTATCGGCGCCGGGTGCGCAAAGAAGTTGACGTTGATCGGACGATTGGTGGCGTGCTGTGTCGCCGTGAGCTGCTCGCGGATAGCCGCCGCAGGCAGAATGCCGCATCCGAGCGAGCCAAGCGCCCCGGCATTGCTGACTGTCGCCGCCAGTTCCGGCGTGGTGATGCCGCTCATCGGCGCCTGGATTATCGGGTGCTCAATGCCGAGGAGTTCCAGAAGATCAGTGCGCATCCACATTGGATCACCCTCCTCTTTCTCCCAGGAGAGATTACCTTAACTGACTTCCAGCTCAAGTCGGATAGGGCCTTCGAACCGCTTCACGGCCGGTCACAGGCTGATGCAAGCTGGCGGAGTTCGGCGTTGATCGCAGCCCAACTGCCGTCAATGCACCGGGCCGCCGCGTTTACGACGCGCCATGCAGCCGGCCTATCCGGCAGCCGCGGCCGACATTAGCGGCCGACTTCCGATCCGACATAGGCGATGCGCAGCATGTTGGTCGAGCCCGGCGTCCTCAGCGGCACGCCGGCCGTGATGATGACGCGGTCGCCCGGCTTGCCGAAACCTTCATCGAACGCGATGCGGCAGGCGCGGTCGACCATGTCGTCGAGGTCGCTGGCGTCGGGGGAAACGACACAATGCGTGCCCCACAACAGCGACAGCCGCCGCGCCGTGTTGAGGATCGGCGACAGCGCCACGATCGGCACTTGCGGCCGCTCGCGCGCGGCGCGCAAGCCGGTCGTGCCGGACGCGGTATAGGTGATGATCGCCGACAGCTTCAGCGTCTCGGCTATTTCGCGGGCGGCGAGCGAGATCGCGTCGGCTCCGGTCGCTTCCGGTTCCGAGCGCTGCGCGTTGATGATGCCGGCATAGGTCGGGTCGGTTTCGACCTTGGTGGCGATCCGGTTCATCATCGCCACCGCCTCGACCGGATAGGCGCCGGCGGCGGACTCCGCCGAAAGCATGATCGCGTCGGCGCCTTCAAACACGGCGATCGACACGTCCGACACCTCGGCCCGCGTCGGCACCGGCGCGGTGATCATCGATTCCAGCATCTGCGTGGCGACCACCACCGGCTTGCCGGCACGGCGCGCGGCGCGGGTGATCTGCTTCTGAATGCCAGGCACGGCTTCGAGAGGCATCTCGACGCCGAGATCGCCGCGGGCGACCATCAGCGCATCCGAAAGCTCGATGATCTCGGCCAGCCGGGCGACGGCCTGCGGCTTTTCGATCTTGGCCATGATCAGCGCCCGGCCGCGTGCGATCTTGCGCGCTTCGGCCAGGTCCTCGGGCCGCTGCACGAAGGACAGCGCCACCCAGTCGACGCCGGTCGCCAGAACCGCGTCGAGATCCCGGCGGTCCTTTTCCGTCAGCGCGCCGACCGGCAGGTCGGTGTCGGGCAGGCTGACGCCCTTCTTGTCGGAAATGGTGGTGCCGGCGACGACGGTGCAGACGATCGCCTTGCCGTTGCTGCTGACCGCCTTGAGCTCGAGCTTGCCGTCGTCGATCAGCAGGCGATGACCAGCCTCGACCGAACGCAGGATTTCGGGATGCGGCAGGTAGACCCTCGTCGAATTGCCGGGCTCGGGATTGTCGTCGAGCGTGAAGGTCTGACCGACGGTCAGCACCTCTTTGCCGTTGGCGAACTTGCCGACGCGCAGCTTTGGCCCTTGCAGGTCGGCGAGAACGCCGATCGGCCGGCCGACCGCCTCCTCGACGGCACGAATGCGGCCGACAAGCGTCCGCATCAATTCATGGTCGGTGTGGCTCATATTAATGCGGAACACGTCGGCGCCGGCTTCGAACAGCTTCTTCAGCATCTCCTCGGACGAGGAGGCCGGACCGATGGTGGCGAGGATCTTGACCTTGCGGCTGCGTCTCATTGACTGTTTGTTCCCGGGGCGGCTGGAGCGCCATCCGTTGCGGGCTCGTCAGTCAGCTGGACCATCCAGCTTGCCTGCTCGCCCGTGTCATATTCCTGGAATCCGGCGCGCTGAAAGCCCCGGGCGACGCAATCGGTAACGCCGGCGATCTTGAACTCTTTTTCGGCCACGCACATGTTGATCGGGCCATCCCAGCGTCCGCCGCGCTCGGCGTCTTCTGCATAAAGATAGTAAAACCTTGATGACAACGGTCCCTCGATCAGCGTCTTGCAGCTCGATCCTTCGATGTGCCACCAGCCTTCGGTGATCCAGCCGGCTTTGGCGCGATAGCCGATGCCGACACCGACCAGGTTCTGCGTGGCGTTGCAGACCCGGAAATCGGCCCGTGCCGGCGAGGCCGAAATCACCGCGAAAAGAGCCATGGCCGGTATCAGGAGCGGCATGGCCAAGGCGTGGCGCACACGCAGCCTGCCGGCGAAACCCATCCTGAAACCCCTCAAGAACCACATTTGCATCTCTCAACGCCCCTTTTCGGAAAAGTCCGTACGCATGTCAACGCGCCGATCTGTCCAATTCCAATCGATTTAGAAGGCTCTGGCGCGCTTGCCGTCGCCCCTGCTCAGTTTTTTGGCAGAAACCGTGGCCAAACAACGGCATTGCGCAAGCGTTCTCTTCGTGGAATGACGATACCACCCTCCCCGAAAGCCAGCGAACAGACCTTTCCCGCCAATGACCCGATCCACAGTTTTCGCGCCTTTCGATATCGTCGAAGGCGATCGCAAGCGCGGCATGGTGCTTCTGGCCGATCACGCCCGCCGCGACCTGCCGGAGGAGTATGGCAGTCTCGGCCTGCCGGCGGCGGAGTTCGACCGCCACATCGCCTACGACATCGGCGTCGAGACTGTAACCCGCGAACTCGCAAGTCAGCTCGGCGTTCCGGCGGTGCTTGCCAATTTTTCGCGACTGCTGATCGACCCCAATCGCGGCGAAGACGATCCAACGCTGATTCGCCAGCTCTATGACGGCACCGTCATCCCGGGAAATTATCCCATGGCCCCGGAGGAGCGCGAAAGACGGCTGGATCGCTTTTACCGCCCCTATCATGATGCCGTCGGCGCCATGATCGCCTCTGTGGCGCGAGCATCCGCGCAGGCACCCTTCATCTTTTCGGTGCATTCCTTCACACCGACCATGCAGGGCTTCGTGCGGCCGTGGCACGTCGGCATATTGTGGGATCTGGACGACCGCGTTGCGCGGCCGCTGATCGACATGCTCGCCGAGGACAAGAGCCTCATCGTCGGCGACAACGAACCCTATGACGGCGCACTGCGCGGCGATACCATGTTCAGGCACGCCATCGTCAACGGCTTTGCCCATGCGTTGCTCGAGGTCCGCCAGGACCTGATCGCCGACCGCAAGGGTGCCCTCGCCTGGGCCGAACGGCTGGCGCCGATCGTTGACGCGATAGACCGACGTGCCGATATACATGCGGTGAAAATATTCGGCTCGCGCACCGGGCCGGTATGATGAGGCCCAAGGGAGGCCAACATGACATGACCGAACTCAGCGAAGAACAAAAGCGCGATTTCGAAGCCGCTGCCTTCCGCCGGCTGGTCGCGCATCTGCGCGAGCATTCCGACGTGCAGAACATCGACCTGATGAACCTCGCTGGCTTCTGCCGCAACTGCCTGTCCAACTGGTACCGCGATGCGGCGCAAGCCGAAGGTGTCGAACTCAGCAAGGAACAGTCGCGCGAGATCATCTACGGCATGCCCTATGCCGAGTGGCAGGCACTGAACCAGGTCGAAGCCTCCGACGCCAAGAAGGCCGAGTTCGAGGCAAGGCGCCCTAGGGATCACTAGGGAGGACGCCGTGCCTAAGATTGACGTTGCCGACGTGCCCGGACGCAAGGGCTCATCCTATCCACCGCCGTTCGATGCACCCTGTGCCGAACGCGTGCGCCAGCGGCTAGGCAACGCAGGCGGGCTCACCGACTTCGGCATCAATCTCATGCGCCTGCCGCCGGGCAACTGGTCGAGCCAGCGCCACTGGCATTCGCACGAAGACGAATTCGTCTACGTGCTTGAAGGCGAGCTGACGCTCGTCGAAGATGCCGGCGAGACGGTGCTGCGCGCCGGTGATTGCGCGGCCTTTCCGAAAGGATCAGGCAACGGCCATCACATGATCAATAAATCGGGCGGGATGGCGATCTATCTCGAAGTCGGTTCGCGCTGGCCCGACGACGTCGCCACCTGCTCCGACATCGACATGATGAGCACCAACGCTGACGGCCGGTTTGTGCACAAGGATGGCGCACCTTATCCCGAGCCGTAGGGATTTCGGAGTGGACCGCCGAGATGGTTGGCCGATGCGAGAGGACGTAGCGTCTGGTCCAAGCACTTTCGGCGAAGAGCGCTTGACTGTGAATTGAATCGATCTAATTTGCCGCGCAACGCCATTTCCGGACCGGATTCTACCCGATGGACGCGCAGAAAATCACGCAGATCGCGATTCGTGGACGCTGGGCAGTGGCCGGCATCTTCCTCGCCAACGGCTTCTTGACCGGCAGTTGGGCGCCGCAGATCCCGGTGTTCCTGACGCGACTCGACATTTCGAAGTTCACGCTCGGCTTGCTGATTCTGTTGTTCGGTGCCGGCGCCGTCACTGCCATGACCTGGTGCGGCCATCTGATCTCGAAGCATGGCTCGCGCACGGTGCTGCGCTGGTTCGGACTTGCCGGCAGCTTCGGCCTTTTGGTTGTGGCTCTGGCCCCCAACGTGCCCCTTGCAGCCATCGCCATGTTCATCTTCGGCGGTTCGATCGGCGGCATGGACGTCGCCATGAATGCCAATGCAGTGGCAGTCGAACGGCGGCTGTCCCGTGCCATCATGTCGTCCTCGCACGGCTTCTGGAGCCTTGGCGGTTTCGCCGGCGGCGCTTTAGGCGGTTTCGCCATCCAGAACTACGGTCACCTCGCCCATGCGACAGTGGTGACGGCCCTTGCCTTTGCCGTAATCGCCGTAGCGATCCGCTACCTGATCGCCGAGGACAAGCACCCGGTCGCCGAGCACCACAAATTCGCGTTGCCGGCAAATCCGCTGGTCTATCTGGTCGGACTTATGGCGCTGCTGACGATGATCTCCGAAGGAGCGGTACTCGACTGGGCAGCGCTGTATCTCCGGCAGGAACTCGGCGCCGATCTTGCCGTCGCAGGCCTGGCCTATGCCGCCTTTTCCGGTGTCATGGCCGTCATGCGCTTCCTCGGCGATGGCGTCCGCAACCGTTTCGGTGCCGTTACGACGTTGCGCGCCTCGGCCCTTGCCGCTGCTGCCGGCATGCTGGTGGCCGGGCTGGCTCCCTCGCCTTGGCTGGCCATTGCCGCCTTTGCCTTTTGCGGCCTCGGCATTGCCAACATGGTGCCGATCATCTTTTCGGCCGGCGGCAACCAGGAGGGCATGGCGTCCGGCACCGGCATGAGCGTCGTCACCACAATGGGTTACTCAGGCATTCTGGTGGCGCCGTCGGCGATCGGCTTCATCGCCGAGCACTCGAGCTTCGGCCCGATCTTCGTCGCTCTGTCCGGGCTGCTGGTCGTCGTGCTGGTGATGGCCGGCCTCGCTCACCGTGCCGAATTCGCTGCTGAGCCTGCACCGGCTGAATAGCGCTTGAACTCTTCGTAGAGGAAATCCGCGACGCGGCGGATGCGGACGCTGGTACGCACGTCGCGGTGCATGGCCAGCCACACCGGCAGCGTCGGCAGCGGGAGACCCGGCAGCACTGTCTCGACCAGCGGATCACGGTCGGCGAGCGGCTCCTGGCCAAAGCCGATGCCGTTTCCCGCCCGCACTGCTTCCCACAGCACGATCTGATTATCGGTCCTGAAGCGGAAGGCATTGCGGGCGAGCGGGACGCCGAACTGGGCGAAGCCGCGAATGATCTCGTCGCTGCGGTCGAAGCCGACCAGATCGTGGCCGGCCAGATCGCGGGCCTCGCGCGGACGGCCACGCCGGTCGAGGTAGGATTTTGCCGCGCAGGCGCGGAGCGGAATGTCGGTCACCTTGCGCGCGACCAATTCATTCTGCGCCGGCTTGACCATGCGGATGGCGATATCGGCGTCGCGACGCAGCAGATTCTCGACCTGGTTCGAGGCGACGATCTCGACCTCGATGCCCGGCTCCTCGGTCCCAAGCCTCGCTGTGATTTCCGGCAGCACATAGGCCGCCACCACTTCGCTGGCGGCAATGCGCACCGTACCCTCGATCGCCTCGACCGATCCCAGCGCCAGCAGCGAAAAGGCGCTCGCCTGCTCGCTCACCGCGCGACCCCGTTCAAAGAGCGTGCTGCCTGCTTCCGTGAGCGCATAGCCACGCCGCCCGCGCCGGAACAGGGTGACGCCGAGCGCCTGTTCCAGCTCGGCGATGTGGCGGCCGAGCGTCGGCTGGCTTGCGGCAAGTTTTCGTGCGGCCGCCGACAGGCTGCCGGTCTCCGCCACCGTGACGAAACTCTTGATCAGGTTCCAGTCAATATCCATTTAAAATTGAATATCACATCGCCAGTCGTAGTCAATTTCCATTCGTTTGCGGAGAGACAATATTGGGGTCGTAACGCAACACGGAGACGAACCATGACCACGATCGCAATTCTCGGCGCCAATGGCCGCCTCGGCCGCACGGTGGCCAAGGCCTTCATCGATGCCGGCTACGATGTCCGTGCCATCACCCGCAGCGGCAAGGTGCCGGCCGAGCTCAAAGGCGCCACGGCGATCGCCGGCGACGCGCTCGACCGTGCTGCGCTGATCCGCGCGACCGAAGGCGTCGATATCATTTTCAACGGTCTCAACCCGCTCTACACCGACTGGAGCAAATGCCTGCCGATGGCCGAGAATGTGATGGCTGCCTGCCGGGCGAACGGCGCGCTGCATCTCTTCCCGGGCACCGTCTACAATTACGGCTCGCAGATGCCGGCGGTGATCGCCGAAGACACGCCGTTTCGCCCGACGACGGAAAAGGGCCGTATCCGCGTCGCCATGGAAGATCTGTTTCGCCGCGAGGCCGACGCGGGTCTGGTGCGCACGATCCTGCTGCGCGCTGGTGATTTCTTCGGCGGCACCGGCAGCGGATCGTGGTTCGATCTGGTTGTTGCCGCCAAGATGACCAAGGGCGTCTATACCGCCCCAGGGCCGGTCGATCTCGTGCATGAATGGGCCTATCTGCCCGACCTGGCCAAGGCCTTCGTCGGGCTGGCTGACAATCTCGACAAGCTCGGCTTCTACGAGGCGCTGAACTTTCCCGGCCATGCGGTGACCGATCTGGACATCAAGGCGGCCGCGGAGAAGGCGCTCGGACGCACGCTGAAACTGACGTCGATGCCGTGGTGGGTGCTGCGTGCCGGCGGCCCGTTCGTGGCGATGTGGCGCGAGATCGTTTCGATGTCCTATCTCCGCTTCGAGCCGCACCGGCTGGTTTCAGGCAGGCTGGAAAGCGTCATCGGTACGATCCCGCACACGCCGCTGGAAAATGCGGTGTCGGAAGCGCTCGAGGATATCGGCATCGCCACGATCAAGACGACGCAAAAAGCTGCCTGACAACAAACCAAAAAAAGGCGGATGGCCTCACGGTCATCCGCCGCTGGTCGGGGAGGAAGGTTGCGCTCAGATCCGGCCCATCAACAGCAGCACCAGGACAACGATCAGGATGACGCCGACGATGCCGGATGGTCCGTAACCCCAGGACCGGGAATGCGGCCACGCCGGAACCGCGCCGATCAGAATAAGAATAAGGATAATGATGAGAATGGTGCTGATCGTCATCAGAAAATCCTCGCTTTGAGGTTGCAATGACGGAACAATGCAGAAGGCCGCCCATTGTTCCCGGGCGGCCTTGCTTGATCAGGACGGCGAGCCGGACTCTATTCGGCGGCCTTCGGGAAGGCGATCGCCGGTTCGGCGCCCAGATCGGCGTCCAGGCCTTTCGACGGGATTTCGGCCTTGCGACGCCCGAACAGGCGGCTGAACCAGCCCCGACGCGCACCGGGTTTGACCTTGGCGCGAGTGAACACCATCAGCATCGACGGCGTCACCACCAGCGTCAGCACGGTGGCGAAGGACAGGCCGAAGACGATCGCCGAGGACAGCGAAATCCACCATTGCGTCGACGGCGCGTTGATCGTCGTCTCGTGATGGAAGATTTCGAGGCCGAGGCCGAAAGCAATCGGCAGCACGCCGAGGATCGCCGACACCGCCGTCAGCACCACCGGACGGGCACGTTCGCGGCAGGTCTGCAGAACGGCTTCGTATTTGTCCCAGCCCTCTTCGCGCAACCGGTCATAGGTGTCGATCAGCACGATGTTGTTGTTCACCACCACTCCGGCCAGCGCGATGACACCGATGCCCGACATGACGATGCCGAATGCCTCTCCCGTCAGCAGCAGCCCGAGGAACACGCCGATCGTCGCCATGACCACGCAGGACAGCACCAGCCAGACGCTGGTGAACTTGTTGAACTGCGCCAGAAGCACGATGAAGATCAGGAAGATCGCCGCACCGAAGGCTTTGCTGAGGAAGGCACCAGCCTCTGCGCTGTCCTCATTCGAACCGGCAAGCTTCCAGCGAATGCCGCTGCTGAGGTTCATGTCGGCGACAGCTTTGGTGACCTCCTGCTGGACGGCAGCCACCTGGGCGCCGGCAGCGACGTTGGCCTGGACGACGACCGTTCGCGCACCGTCGATGCGGTTGAGGATACCGACCGTCGGCTCCGGCTTGCGCACGACGAAGTTCGAGATCGGCACCGAGCCTTGCGCGGTCTGCACCCTGAGTTCGTCGAGCGTCGACAGCGTGCGCCGATCTTCGGGCAGGCGCAGTCTGATGTCGACCGCATCGTCGGCGCCGGCGGGCCGGTACTCGCTGAGCTTCAGCCCGTTGGTCACCAATTGCACGACCGTCCCGACCGCGGTCGGGCTGATGCCGTACTGCGCCGCCTTGGCGCGATCGACCTCGAGCGCCCAGTCGACGCCGGGCGGCGCCAGACCGTCGGAAATATCGATGACGCCGGGCACCTTGGCAATGCGCGCGGCGACGGCGCGGGCCTTGTCGTCAAGGCCCTTCGGATCGACGGCCGAAAGCCTGATCTGGATCGGCTTGCCGGTAGGCGGGCCGGCTTCCGGCACGCGAACCTCGACGTCGACACCGGGAATGCCGGCCATAACGCCGCGCAGTTCGTCCAGGATTGAATTCGCCGATTTACGCTCGCGCCAGTCGACGAATTCGTACTGGATCACGCCAACCACGTCTTCCGGAACATCCTGGCCGCCGCCCTGCGTCTTGCCGACACGGGTATAGACAGACTTCACGCCCGGCCAACCGAGCAGCCGATTTTCCGCGGTCTTGGTGGCCGCGTCCATTTCTGCGAGCGAAAGATTGCCGCGGGCGTGGACATAGAGCAGGCCGTAGTCAGGCTCGACATTCGGGAAGAATTCGACGCCGGCGCCGAATTTCGAATAGGCGTAGCCGACGCCGAACAACAGCGCCACAGTGAGGACAAGCACGGTGATGGGATAATGCACCGCCTGCTTGACCACGGCCATGTACCAGCCGTCGCGATTGTCGTCGGGGTGATGAGCCGGCGCCTTGGCAAATATCGCGCCCAGCGTCGGCGCGAAGACCAGCGCATAGAGCATCGAGGCCGAGAGCGTCACGATCAGCGTGATCGGCATGTATTTCATGAAGTCGCCGATGATGCCCGGCCAGAACAACAGCGGCGAGAAGGCGGCAATGCGCGTCATCGTCGCCGCGATGACCGGGCCGGCCATGCGCTTGGCGGCAAGCGCGAACGCTTGCTCCTTCGGCATGCCCTCGCTCATGCGGCGCTCGGCGAATTCGGTGACGATGATGGCGTCGTCGACCAGCATGCCGACCGCCAGGATGAGGCTGAACAGCACGATCATGTTGATCGTGTAGCCCATCATTGCCAGCAACAGGATGCCGATCAGGAAGGACGAGGGGATGGCCAATCCGATCAGCAGCGAGGCACGGCCAGACAGCGCGTAGAGAATGACGATGAACACCAGGATCACGGCGATCATCACGTGGTTCTGCAGGTCGCCGAGCAACTGGTTCACGAAGACCGACTTGTCTTGCGTGTAGGTGACGTGCATGCCCTCCGGCATCGTCTTGATAAAGGCGTCGGACACCTCCCTGACCTTGCCAATCGTATCGATCAGGTTGGAGCCGATGCGCTTCTTCACCTCGATGGCGATCGCCGGCTTGCCGTCGAGGCGGGTGACCGTCTCGGCGTCCTTGAATGTGGAGCGGATGGTGGCAATGTCCTTGGCCTGCACCACCGCATTGGGGCCGGCGACGACCGGAAGCGCCGCCACATCCTCTGGTGTCTCGATAAGCGAGGGCACCTTGACCGCGTATTTGCCCTCGGATCCTTCGATGTTGCCGGCGGCGACAAGACTGTTGGAAGCGCCGACCGCACCGATCAACTGGTCGAGCTGCAGCCCGTAGGAAGACAGCTTCATCGGATCGATGACCACTTCGACGAGGTCGTCGCGCGCGCCCTGCAATGAGCCCTCGAGCACGCCCGGCACTTCCTCGATGCGGTCGCGCAGTTCGCGCGCCGCCGCCGTCAGCACACGCTCGGGCACCTCGCCCGACAGCGTCACGACCAGGACGGGAAACTCGGAGATGTTGACCTCGGAGACCACGGGCTCCTCAGCCGCTTGCGGCAGGTCGGCCTTGCCGTCCTGCACCTTGCTGCGCGTGTCCTGCAGCGCCGTGGCGAGATCCGTCTGTGGCTGGAATTCGACCAGCACGTAACCGCCGCCCTGGAAGGCGGCCGAGCGCATCTCCTTGAGGCCTTTCAGGCTCTTCAGCTTGGCTTCCATCGGCCGCAGCAGGAGGCGCTCGGAGTCTTCCGGCGAGATGCCCTGGTAGATCAGACTGACATACATCATCGGAATCGGAACGTCGGGTTCCGCTTCCTTCGGCGTCGACTGGTAAGCGACCGCACCGGCAAGGATGAGAAAGACCAGGACCGAAATGGTCAGCCGGGCATTGCTGATTGCAAGTTTGACGATGTCCATGATTACTGCGTCCCGGCCGTCGCTTCGCCCAACAGCTTTTGAATGGTCGCCTGGTCGGCTTCGACCGGCTTGACCACTTCGCCTTCCTTCACCAGCTCCTGGCCGGCGACGATGATGCGGGCGTCGGCCGGAATGCCGCCGAGCACCAGGCCGGTCGGCGTGTCGTCGACCAGGTCGATCGGAAAGAACACGACCTCGTCGTCCTTGTCGACGGCGCGAATGCCGAGATCGCCCTTGTCGCCGAGCGTCACCACCGAGCGCGGCAGCATGACGGCGTCGGTCGGCTGGGCGCTGAGCGCAATTTCTGCCGTCATGCCGGCCGGTACGGAACCATCGGCGTTGGGGATGGCGACTTCGACGCGGAAGGTACGGGTAGCCGAAGATGCATCGCGGCTGATGTAGCGCACCGTGCCCTCGACATTCTGGCCGCTGACCAGACGCACATCGGCCTTGTCGCCGATCTTCAGATAGCCGAGATCGCGTTCGCTGACTTCGCCGCGGGCGATCACCGGATCGAGCTTCAGAATGGTCGCCACTTCGCCGCCCTGCATGACGGAACTGCCAAGCTCCACCGGCACCCGGTCGATGACGCCGTCGAAGGGCGCCTTCACCTCGTTGCGGTCGAGCTCGGCTTGCACGGCCTCCAGTTGCGACTTGGCCAGCGTCAGGTTGGAGCGGGCCGTGTCGAGCTGCAGCTTGGGCAGGTTGCCGGTTTTCATCAGCCGCAGGGCAGCTGCCAGCTCTGCCTCACGTTGCACGACAAGCTGCTTGGCGTTGTCGACCGCCGAGATTTTTTCCTCGGCGGCAAGCATCAGGATCAGGTCGCCGGTCTTGACGTGCTGACCCTGCTTGACCGGCAGCTTGTCGATGACGCCGGCGACGCGTGTCGCCAGGACGGCGCGCTTGTCGGCTTCGGTCAGTCCGGAAATGCGGATAGCGCGTGCATAGGTGCGCCGCGGCGGGGTTATGATCGCGACCGTGCGTAACGGCGCCTTGGGCTGTTCCGCCTCGGCAGTCCCCGGCTTGGCAGCCCCCTGTTTACCAGTTTGGGGCTTGCCTGCGTCGGCTGCCTTGGGCTGCTCGACCTCTCCTGCCTTGGGCTTGTTGTCGGCGGACGCGCTGCCGACGGACGAGAACTCGCCTGTCGCCATCCAGCCAGCGAACCCGATGAGCACAACAATGGCTGCAAGCTTGTGAAACCTGAATTTCGGCATCGTCATTTTTTCCAGTGCGCGGGGTTCGGCCAGGCCGCATCTTCTACTTGGGGCGCGTCGCCGATATGGGTGCGCGCGAGGCCGTATTCAAATTGCCGTGATCGGCGAAGCGCGCTTCTACCTCAAAGTTGCATCGCAATATAGTCAGAAAAGTTGATGGATTGTTGCTTTGTCCGCAAAGATGCGGCCGCAGCATCGGCTGTTGATTGCCAAAACAGCGGCATGGCAGCAAGTGTCAGGATGATTGGACAGATTGCGAATGCCATCTGCTTTGCGAAGCAGCTAGGCCGGACGGCGGGCGGCCTCGGGCTGCTTGCGCGCCGCAAGAAATTCCTTTACCCGCCGGCCCGGCGCCGGCCCGCGCACCGGCTTCAAGCCATCGTCGAGTTCGCCGGACAGATCGATCGTCGGCCGCTTGCCGACGGCGTCATAATTTTCTTCCAGCCAATCACTGGCTGCGGTGCGGCCGAGGTCGCGCAGATAGACAAGGAACGCCCATTCGGCATTGACCTTGGACGATGCCGACAGATCCTTGAACGCTTCGTCGGCATCGATGCGGTGCATGCGGATGTCGCGATATTCGCCGTGCGGCAATCGGCCGGCGGCGATCAGTTCCTTGACGAAGGCGATCGAGCGGAATTCGCGCAACAGCCCGGCATTGAAGGTGATCTCGTCGATGCGGTTCTGGATCTCATTGGCGCTCTTCGGCGTTCCCTCGCGGACCACCGGATTGATCTGCACCAAAAGCACGTCCTCGGTGGCCGCCGTCTTGAAGAACGGGAACAATGCCGGGTTGCCGCCATAACCGCCATCCCAATAGGGCACGCCCTTGATCTCGACGGCACGGAACAATTGCGGCAAGCAGGCCGACGCCATCACCGTGTCGAGGTCGATCTCGCCGTCCGAGAAGACCCGCAACTGGCCGGTCTCGACATTGGTAGCGGAAATGAACAGTTCAATCGACTTGCAGGCGCGCACATTGTCGAAATCGATCTCACGTTCGACCACGTCGCGCAGCGGATTGATGGCGAGCGGATTGGCGACATAGGGCGAAAATACCCGAGACATCGTATCGAACAGGAAATAGCCGGGCGTGTTCTCGATCGACCAATTGCCCCAGGCGACGTCCCAAGGCATGCGCTGCACCGGGCTGAAGCGGCCCTTTGCCGCCACCGCACGCCAGAAATCGTCGAGCTTCCGCCGCGCGCCGTCGACACCGCCGCGGACAAAGCCGTCGGCCAGCGCCACGGCATTCATGGCGCCGGCGCTGGTGCCCGAAACCGCCGTTATGTCGAGGCGCCCGTCCTCGAGCAGCCGATCGAGCACGCCCCAGGAAAACGCCCCGTGCGAGCCGCCGCCTTGCAGCGCGACATTGATCTTCTTTGGCTCTTCCGCCTTGCCGTTTTTCGGCATGGCGTGGCCCTTGACCGCTGGAAGCCTCACTGAGCGGTCCAGCCGCCGTCGACAGAGATGTGCGTGCCGTTGATCTGCGCCGCCGCATCCGAGCATAGGAACACCGCGGCCGCCGCAACCTGCTCGACGGTGACGAACTCCTTGGTAGGCTGCCTGTCGAGCATGACCTCACGGACCACCGTCTCGCGGTCCATCTTGTTGGCCTTCATCTGGTCGGGGATCTGCGCCTCGACCAGCGGCGTCAGCACATAGCCCGGACAAATGGCATTACAGGTGATCTTGTCGCGCGCCAGCTCCAGGGCGACAGTCTTGGTCAAGCCCATAATGCCATGCTTGGCCGAGACATAGGCCGACTTGAACGGCGAGGCGACAAGGCCGTGGGCCGAGGCGACGTTGACGATCCGGCCGCCACCGGCCTGTTTCATCAACGGGATGGCGGCTGCGATGGTGTGGAAGGCCGATGACAGGTTGATGGCTATGATCGCATCCCATTTCTCGATCGGGAAGCTTTCGACCGGTGCGACATGCTGGATGCCGGCGTTGTTGACCAGGATGTCGACCGAGCCGAATGCCTCGGCTGCCTTCGCCACCAAAGCCCGGCACTCGGCCGGCTTCGACATGTCGGCCTTGACGTAGACGGTCTTCACCTCGTGGTGCTTCGCAATCGCGTCGGCGATGGCGTGATCGTCGGCGGTGTCGGAAAAGGAATTGACGACGACGTTGCAGCCTTCGGCCGCGAGCGCGTGGGCAATGGCCAGGCCGATGCCCGAGGTGGAACCGGTGACGATGGCGGTTTTTCTGGCGGTCAAGGCGGCTTTATTCCTTTCGAGGCGGGCTCCCGTGGAACCATGCTGCACTGCAACATATAGGCTCTCTGTCACCCAAGAACAGCGGATGTGTGGAGCAATGACATGAAATTTTTGTCATGTAGACCTCTCTCGTCCCGACGAGAGAGGTGTTCGGCACCGGCTGTTGCGACCGGTTTTCGCAAGTATGCGAGGGAAAAATCCTCAGGCGACGAGGTCCGGCACCGGCCCGATATAGCGCGACTGCGGCCGGATCAGCCGTCCGCTCGTCTGCTGCTCGCGCGCATGGGCAATCCAGCCGGCGACGCGCCCGGCAGCAAAGACGTCGGTGAACGCCTCTTTCGGAAAGCCCGCCGCTTCCAGCAGAAGTGCTGTGAAGAACTCGACATTGGTCTGGAGCGAGCGCGACGGCTTGGCGATGCGGAGCACTTCGAGCGCCGCTTGCTCCACGCTTTCGGCAAACGCCAGCCGGTGGCCGCTTTCGCCCCTGGCGCCGAGCTGGCGCACCACCGCTTTCAGCACGTCGGCACGCGGATCGCGCACGCGATAGATGCGATGGCCGAAGCCCATGATGCGGCGGCCGCGCGCGATCTCGCCACGCAGCCAGCCGGCGGCGTCGCCATGCGCCTCGATCGCATCCAGCATCTCAATCACCGGACCTGGCGCGCCGCCATGCAGCGGCCCCTTGAGCGCTCCGAGCCCGGCCAGCACCGCCGAAGTAAGCCCGGCCTGCGTCGAAGAGACCACGCGCGCGGCGAAGGTCGATGCGTTGAGGCCATGGTCGCAAACCGTCACGAGATAGGCATCGAGCGCCTTCGCCAATTTAGGCGAGGCCGCAATGCCGGTCAGCATCCGCAGCATGTCGGCGGCATGATCGGCCTTGCTATCGGGCGCAATCGGGCGTTCGCCGCGCTGCAAGCGCAGCAAGGCCGGCGTCAGCACGGCAGGTGCCGCAACCAGCCGCAGCGCGTCCGACAATTTGTCACCATCCGGCAGCAGGGCAATACCGGCGCGCATCGCGCTGTAGATATCGACGGATGTGAGAAACGGCAGCAAGGGTTTGATCTGCTCGAACACTTCGCTGCGCGCCCGACCGATCGCGTTCGCCAGCTCCCTGCCGTCGGGAAGATCGTCGAAAAAGCCGTCGAACAGCAGATGAACCACCTCGGCGTATTTCCAGCGACCTGCCAGTTCGGGCAACGAATGGCCCCGGATGGTCAGGCGGCCACCAAGACCGTCGACATCGGAGAGCACCGTTTCCGCCGCCACAACATCATCGAGCCCATTCGCCATCGGTTTTCTCCTTGACCCTTTCCGGGTGGTAAATAAGGGTTGGTGACTGGACCATCAATCTTGATCAATGGAATCAATATGACAAGGCTGACATGACGGAGTGGCTGACGCGGGACGAAGCCCTGAAGCGTCTCAAGGTGCGAGCCCAGACCCTCTATGCCTATGTCAGCCGCGGGCGCATCGGCGTGCGGCCGGACCGGGCGGATCCACGCCGCAGCCAGTATCGCGCCGACGACATCGCGGCGCTGGCGAGCCGCCGGGCTCGTGGCCGAAATCCGCAGGCAATCGCCGAAAGTGCAATTGCCTGGGGTGAGCCGGCGATCGCCACCACGATCTCGACCGTTTTGCATGGCCGCCTTGTCTATCGCGGCCAGGATGCGGTTGCTCTCTGCGAGGCTGCCACGCTGGAGCAGACGGCAAACCTGCTTTGGGCATCTGACGTACCAGTGTCGTTCGTCTCGGCGAGCCGCCATGGCAACGGCGCAACTGGCCGGCCGGCTGCCTTCGCGGAATTGGCCGCGTTGGCGGCCAACGGCCGGCCTTCGCTCGGCCGAAGATCGGCTTCGCTCAACCACGATGCGGCCGGCGCCATCGCCGCTTTGGCCCAGGCGCTCGGCGCGATTCCCGGAACTGGTGCCGTGCACGAAAGGCTGGCGCGGGGATGGTCGCTCGATGCGGCCGGTGCAGACTTGATCCGCCGCTCACTGGTGCTGTTGGCCGATCACGAATTGAACGCATCGACCTTCGCCGCACGGGTCGCCGCGTCCACCGGCGCACCTGTTTCGGCCTGCCTGCTTGCCGGCCTCGCCACGCTCTCTGGGCCGCGTCATGGCGGCGCCGCGGAGGCGGTCATGATGCTGGCGGAAGATGCGCAGAGATTGGGGCCGGATGCGGCTGTCGGACGCTGGCTCGGTCACGACAGGCCGCTGCCCGGATTTGGCCATCCGCTTTATCCCGACGGCGATCCGCGTGCGGAACCGTTGCTGGCCGCGATAGATGTCGATGATGGGCTGTTACGGCTTTGCAATGCGGCCTTTGCGGCAACGGGCATGCGCCCGAACGTCGATTTCGCTTTGGCCGCGCTGACGCGCGGTCTCCGTTTGCCGTCCGATGCGCCGTTCCGCCTGTTCGCGCTCGGCCGCAGCGTCGGCTGGGCCGCGCATGCCGTGGAGCAGGTGACAAGCAACGGCCTGATCCGGCCACGCGCCCGCTACCAGGGGCCGCTGCCGGAGCAGCTCTAGCCGCGCTGTTTGCGAAGTCTCAGCGGCACCTGAGCGAAGGTTCGACGCGGCGCCTCGCCCCGGCAATCACGACATGGTGTCGAGCTTGCGCTGCATCGCGGCGATCTGCTCCTTCAGCTCCTGGAGGTCGTCGGGTTTTTCCGGCGTTTCCTTCCTGGCCGGTTCGGCCGGCGCTGCTGCCGGCGCCGAGCCCGCGGGCGGGAACGGCGTGAACAGCCGCATGGCGTTCTGGAACATTTCCATGTTGCGCCGCGTCTGCTCCTCCAGCACCTTGATCGGCGTAGCGATCTTCATCATGTCCATCGGCGACTTGCCGAGCGCATCTTTCATCTGCTCGCGAAAGCGCTCCTGCTCCTTCGAGAAGGCCAGCATCGACTGTTCGAGAAAGCTCGGCACGATCATCTGCATCTGGTCGCCATAATAGGCGATGAGCTGACGCAGGAACGGGATCGGCAGCATGTTCTGCCCGTCCTTGTTCTCCAGCTCGAAGATGATCTGGGTCAGTACCGGATGCGTGATGTCGTCACCGGTCTTGGCGTCCTGGACAGTAAAGTCCTCGCCTCTTTTGACCATTTCAGCGAGATCCTCGAGCGTCACATAGGTGCTGGTGCCCGTATTGTAGAGACGGCGATTGGCATATTTCTTGATAACAATAGGTTCGTCTTTTGCGGCCATCTGCATCCTCCCCGGACACCGGGCAGCTTAAGTAAGCCGCCGGTAACGATTGCGCCTTTTTAAAGGATATGCGCAAAAGCGCCATGAATCCAAGCAGTTTGTGCAGTGCGGGAACATTTTATGCTGCGCAGCACGGACGGGCCGCCGTCGCAGCGACGGGCGGCATGCTTGCGGGAGTGGGACGCCATGCCCATTTCGGGTTTGACTCGGGTTGTGGAAAGGGCAAGAAAAGTCCCCGACGGCACCCGAAATCGTTCCCCGAAAGCCTGGAGAAGAACATGTCCGCTTCCAACGCCATCGTTGTCGCCAGTGCAGCGCGCACGCCCGTCGGCTCCTTCAACGGCGCCTTCGCCAACACCCCAGCCCATGAATTGGGTGCCGTCGCCGTCAGGGAAGCGCTGGTCCGTGCCGGCGTCGACGGCAAGGAGGTGGACGAGGTCATTCTCGGCCAGATTCTGACCGCGGCTCAAGGGCAGAACCCGGCGCGGCAGGCGGCAATGGCTGCCGGCGTACCGCAGGAGGCGACCTCCTGGGGCCTGAACCAGCTCTGCGGCTCGGGCTTGCGCGCCATCGCGCTCGGCATGCAGCAGATCGCCCAGGGCGACGCGAGGATCATCGTTGCCGGCGGCCAGGAATCGATGTCGATGGCTCCGCATGCACAGCATCTGCGCGGTGGCGTCAAGATGGGCGATTTCAAGCTGATCGACACCATGATCAAGGACGGCCTGACCGATGCCTTCTATGGCTATCATATGGGCAACACCGCTGAGAACGTCGCCCGCCAGTTCCAGATCACCCGCGACGACCAGGACCAGTTCGCACTGGCTTCCCAGAACAAGGCCGAGGCCGCGCAGAAAGCCGGGAAATTCAAGGACGAGATCGTTGCCTTTACAGTCAAGGGCAGGAAGGGCGACACCGTCGTCGACCAGGATGAATACATCCGCCACGGCGCGACAATCGATGCCATGACCAAGCTCAAGCCCGCCTTCGACAAGGAAGGCACGGTGACTGCTGCCAATGCTTCCGGCATCAACGACGGCGCCGCCGCCGTGGTGCTGATGACCGAAGCGGAAGCCGCAAGGCGCGGCATCACACCGCTGGTGCGCATCGTTTCCTGGGCGACCGCCGGTGTCGACCCGCAGATCATGGGGACGGGACCGATCCCCTCCTCGCGCAAGGCGCTGGCCAAGGCCGGCTGGTCGGTTGGCGACCTCGATCTGGTCGAAGCCAACGAGGCCTTTGCCGCGCAGGCCTGCGCCGTCAACAAGGACATGGGCTGGAATCCGGCCATCGTCAACGTCAATGGCGGCGCCATCGCCATCGGCCATCCGGTCGGCGCCTCGGGCGCCCGCATCTTCAACACGCTGGTCTACGAGATGCGCCGCAGAAGTGCCAAGAAAGGCCTTGCCACGCTGTGCATCGGCGGCGGCATGGGTGTTGCCATGTGCGTGGAAGCATTGTGATGAGATAAGCGATACGAATAGGATGCTGGCGCAAGGCGAGTAGGGAAAGAGGGCAAACCCCACCGCTTCAACGCTCAGTCATCTGCATTTCCCGGGAGGACATATGACAAAGGTTGCAATCGTCACAGGCGGGTCGCGCGGCATCGGCGCGGCGATATCGGTCGCCTTGAAAAGCGCCGGCTATTCGGTCGCCGCAAACTACGCCGGCAATGAAGAAGCGGCGGCAAAGTTCAAGGCCGCGACCGGCATCCCGGTCTATAAATGGTCCGTCGCCGACTACGAGGCCTGCGCCGCCGGCATCAAACAGATCGAAGCCGATCTCGGTCCCGTCTCGGTGCTGGTCAACAATGCCGGCATCACTCGCGACGCGATGTTCCACAAGATGACCCGCGAGCAATGGAAAGAGGTCCTCGACACCAACCTTTCCGGCGTCTTCAACATGACGCATCCGTTGTGGGGCGGCATGCGCGATCGTAAGTTCGGTCGCATCATCACCATCTCCTCGATCAACGGTCAGAAAGGCCAGGTCGGCCAGGTTAATTATTCGGCCTCGAAGGCCGGCGATATCGGCTTCACCAAGGCACTGGCCCAGGAAGGCGCGCGCGCCGGCATCACCGTCAACGTCATTTGCCCCGGCTACATCGCCACCGAGATGGTCAAGGCAATGGACGAGAAGGTCCTCAACGAGCGCGTCATCCCGCACATCCCGGTCGGCCGTCTCGGCGAGCCGGAGGAGATCGCGCGCTGCGTCGTCTTCCTCGCTTCCGACGATGCCGGTTTCATCACCGGCTCGACCATATCAGCCAATGGCGGCCAGTACGTCGCCTGATCGTTTGTCTTTACGTTGAGACAGATCCTCGCTTGGACGAACGGGCCTGCAAAACGGCCCGTTTCTATAGCGGTCTTCCCGTTGCAAGATCTCGATGCAGCACGCTGCCCCAATCCGGCACGCAAAGGTTAACGGCAAACTCGCAGCTTGTGCAAAAGCCGCCCGGCAGCCTGTGGATTCTCGGTGGAAAAGCTGTTCACGACACAACATGTTGCGGTGAACAAACCAAGAAACTTCAGCTATCGCTGATTCGTCGCCGATTCGTTCCGGCTTTGAGCGGAGCGTTAACGGCGAGAGCTGAAAACACCCGCGAAATGATTAAAGCGCATTAGGAAACATCAATAATTTCATAATGTTGTGCGAAGCAGGTTGGCCAGCCACGACCATTCACCGGCAAAGGTTAACCGCAGTGCTCGCTTGGATGCCGCTTGCATAAATCGGGCCAGTTTCCGTGATTCAGCATGTGGTGAGGTATGCCGACAGAAAACCCAGATGTAGCCGTGAACAAACCCTGAATCAGCGCGAGTCAGTGATTCGTCGCTGATTCGTTCCAGACTCGTTCCAACTGTTAATCGGGAACAGATTTTCTGGCTTCGAACCAACCAATCGGCCTGCCCTCGGCATATTCCGCTTTCGCTTCGCGCCCGAAATCCCTATGTGTCGCCTGTCATACGCGGCCAATATGGGCGCGCTCCCGACAATGCGAGGCAGAGAGCCTTATTTCCAGGCCGATGAACATCCATCCGAAACACACTGAACCGCTGATCCTGTCGGGTCGAGACGTGACGGCCGTGCTCGGCCCGACCAACACCGGCAAGACCCATCTCGCCATCGAACGCATGGTGGCGCACGAAAGCGGCGTCATCGGCCTGCCGCTCAGGCTGCTTGCCCGCGAGGTCTATACGCGCGTCTGCGAGAAGGTCGGCGCCCATAAGGTGGCGCTCATCACCGGCGAGGAAAAGATCCAGCCGGCGGGCGCGAAATACTCGGTCTGCACCGTGGAAGCGATGCCGCGCGAGACCGACGCCGCCTTCGTTGCCATCGACGAGGTCCAGCTCGCCGGCGATCTCGAACGCGGCCACATCTTCACCGATCGCATCCTGCATCTGCGCGGCCGCCAGGAGACGCTGCTGCTGGGCGCGGCCACCATGCACGGCATTCTGCAGCGCCTGCTGCGGGGCGTGTCGGTGGTGACGCGACCACGCCTCTCGCATCTTGCCTATGTCGGCTCGAAGAAGCTGACCCGCCTGCCGCGGCGCACGGCGATCGTCGCCTTCTCGGCCGACGAGGTCTATGCCATCGCCGAGCTGATCCGCCGCCAGCAGGGCGGTGCCGCCGTCGTGCTCGGCGCACTCAGCCCGCGCACCCGCAACGCCCAGGTGGCGCTGTTCCAGTCGGGCGACGTCGACTACCTCGTCGCCACCGACGCCATCGGCATGGGCCTCAACCTCGACCTCGACCATGTCGCCTTCGCCCAGAACCGTAAATTCGACGGCTACCAGTACCGCAACCTGACGGCGGCCGAGCTCGGCCAGATTGCCGGCCGCGCCGGCCGGCATCTGCGCGATGGCACCTTCGGCGTCACCGGCCAGGTCGATCCGCTGGATGATGAACTGGTCAACAAAATCGAGGCGCATGATTTCGACCCGGTGAAAGTACTGCAGTGGCGCACCGCGCATTTCGATTTCGCCAACCTTGATGCGCTGAAGCGCTCGATTGAGACCAACGCCCCGGTCGAAGGCCTGACGCGCGCGCTGCCGGCAGTAGACGCGCAGGCGCTCGAGCATCTGTCGCGCGACGAGGACGTCCGGGCACTCACCACCGATGCCAGGCGCGTGGCGCTGCTGTGGGAAGCCTGCGCGCTGCCCGACTACAGGAAGATCGCGCCGGCCCAGCACGCCGACTTGATCGCCTCCATCTACATGGACCTTGCCAGGCACGGCCATGTCGACGAGAACTACATGGCCGAGCAGGTGCGCCGTGCCGACACCACCGAAGGCGACATCGACACGCTGTCGCACAGGATTGCCCAGATCCGCACATGGACCTTCGTTTCCAACCGGCCCGGCTGGCTGGCCGATCGGGCACACTGGCAGGAAAAGACGCGCGAAATCGAAGACAGATTGTCGGATGCGCTGCATGAGCGGTTGACGAAACGTTTTGTAGACCGCAGGACTTCCGTCCTCATGCGGCGCCTTAGAGAAAACACGATGCCTGAAGCCGAAATCAGCCCAACCGGAACCGTCCTCGTCGAAGGCCATCACGTCGGCGAGTTGCAAGGTTTCCGCTTCACCGCCGACCAGAGCGCCGGCGGCGAAGACGCCAAGGCGGTGCGGGCGGCGGCGCAGAAGGCGCTTGCCGCCGAGTTCGAGGCGCGGGCCGAGCGCTTCGGCGCCTCGGCCAATGGCGACATCGCGCTGGGTTCGGATGGCACGCTGCGCTGGATCGGCGCGCCGATCGGCACGCTGGTCGCCGGCGAAGACGCTTTGAAGCCGCGTCTGGTTCTGCTGGCCGACGAGCAACTCACCGGCCCGGCACGCGACAAGGTTGCGGCGCGCGCCGAGCGCTTCGTAAACTTCCAGATCGAATCCCTGCTGAAGCCGCTGGTCGACCTCAAGAATGCCGAGCAGATCACCGGCATCGGCCGCGGCATTGCTTTCCAGCTCGTCGAGCATTTCGGTCTCATCAACCGTCGCGACATCGCCGACGAGATGAAATCGCTCGACCAGGAAGGCCGCGCGGCGCTTCGCCGTCTCGGCGTGCGCTTCGGCGCCTACCATGTCTTCGTGCCGGCGCTGATCAAGCCGGCGCCGGCCGGGCTGGTAACGCTGCTGTGGGCGCTGAGAAACGACGGCAAGGACAAGCCCGGTTTCGGCGATGTCGTTCACGCACTGGCCTCCGGCCGCACCTCGGTGGTCATCGATCCGACCTTCGACAAGACCTTCTACAAGCTTGCCGGCTACCGCAATCTTGGCCGGCGTGCTGTACGCGTCGATATTCTCGAACGGCTGGCCGACCTGATCCGGCCGGCGACCAACTGGAAGCCGGGCCTCGGCCCTCGCCCCGACGGCGCCTATGACGGCCAGTCCTTCATGGTGACGCCGCCGATGATGTCGATTCTCGGCGCCACCGCCGACGACATGGAAGAAATCCTGAAGGGACTCGGCTATCGCGCCGATGCCAAACCGGCGGCCGAGGTCAAGGCGCGGCTCGAAGCACAGGACAATGCCGCGCGTGAAGCTGCCGCTGCAAAGCAGGCGGCGGAAGAGACTGCGCGAGTCGAGCAGGCGAGGATGGCGGAAGCATCTGCCGCGGCAGAGCCGCCGGCGGAGGCTTCGGAACCTGTGTCGGATGCGGCTCCTGTTGCGGAGGCGGCGGCCGAAGCTGTGACCGAAGCGACGGCAGAGCCTGTCGCGGAAGCTCCAGCCCCTGAAGCTGCGGCAGAAGTCACGCAAGAGACCCGGCCCGCCGCGGAGGCAACTGCTGAAGCGCCTGCGGAACCAGCGGCCGAGCCAACGGCGGAACTTGGGGCGGAAACTGAGGCTGCGGCACCGGTAGAGCCGCCGGTTCTCGAAACTACGGAAGCATCGCCGGCCGAACCTGCAGCAACGACGGAAGCCGTCGCCGGCGAAGCTGCTCCAGAAGCCGAGGAGCCAAAACCTGTCCTGTTATGGCGGCAGGGTCGTTTCGACCAGCGCCCGCGTCATCGCCAGCATGACAACCGCCCCCGGGACAATCATCGGGACAATCGCGCGCGCAGTGGTCAAGCTGCGCCGGACAGCCGCAGCGATGCGCCGGTAGATGCCGGCGGGCAAGCGACGCCGGGCGACCGGCCCGCCCGTCAGGGGCGCCACGACCAGCGCGACGGCGCCGGCAAGCCGCGCTTCGATCGCAGCAAGTTCAAGCCCAGGCCGCAAGGCGAGGCGGTAGAGCAGCGCGCCGGCAAGCCGCAAGGTGAACGCCCGGACCGGCGCGAAAACCGGCCCGACTGGAAGGCTGGCCGGCAGGACGGCAAAGGCGGCGCCCAAGGCGCAAAACCCGCCTTCCAGCCAAAGCCGCGTGAGGAACGCCCGGTCCGCTTCGACCCGGACTCGCCCTTCGCCAAGCTCGCCGCGTTGCGCGACCAGCTGAAGAAGTAAGCTGCTCGTCCAATGGTCACTGATGCCCGCCAGCGCATCGACAAGTGGTTGTTCTTCTCGCGCGCGGTAAAATCGCGCACGCTGGCAGCCAAGCTGGTCGTCGCCGGACGCGTCCGCATCAATCGCGACAAAGCAGCGCAGGCCTCCGACACGGTCCGGCCGGGCGACGTTTTGACCATCACGCTGGAGCGGCGGATCTTCGTCTGGAAGGTCCTTGGCACCGGCGTACGGCGTGGCCCGGCCGAAGAGGCCCGCCTGCTCTACGAGGACATGTCGCCGCCCCCCGCGCCCAAGGGCGAGGCGCTTCCGGACGCGGTGCCGCCGTTGCGCGAGGCCGGCAGCGGTCGCCCGACGAAGAAGGAACGCCGCCCAGACCGACCACCTGCTCGGCGACGATTGAGCAAGGTCGAACGCCCGCTTTGCCGGCCTTCCGGAATTCCATTCCGGAAACCGCGGCACCGCTGGCAGGGGCCGCCCTTGCCACCAGCGGACAAAGGCGTTACCTCACCAAAAAAGCCCAACAAAATGGGACGTCCCGGAGCCGACCAATGACCTATGTCGTGACCGACAATTGCATAAAATGCAAATACATGGACTGCATCGAGGTCTGTCCGGTCGACTGCTTCTACGAAGGTGAGAACATGCTCGTCATCCACCCGGACGAGTGCATCGATTGCGGCGTCTGCGAACCGGAATGCCCGGCCGACGCAATCAAGCCCGACACCGAGTCGGGTCTCGACAAATGGCTGCAGATCAACACCGAATATGCCGAGAAATGGCCCAACATCACCGCCAAGAAGGAGCCGCCGGCCGACGCTAAAAATTTCGATGGCGAAACTGGCAAGTTCGAGAAATATTTCTCCCCGGAGCCCGGCGAAGGCGACTGACGAGCCTGCCGGCTGCGGTGGCCTGACGCCGCGTAACAGACGTGATACATTAACTGCCTTGACAGGCGGCGACGGCGCGCGGCCTTCGCGCGTGCAGCAAAACCTTGATTCTTCCGACTTTTTGTGTTATATCAGCCAAACATGCCGGTGACACAACGTCGATTTATGGCGCAAACGCCCCAAATCACTGAAAGGTGAATTTCTCAATCCGGACCAGAGCGATCTGGGGCAGGCGGTCGCAATGTTGCGATTTGCCGGTCCTGGCCTTTCCGGTGAGTTCATCGTTGTGTGGCTAAGGACCGGTCACCCCGGTCGCACGAGTTCGGGCCGGCACGATGCCGGTACCACAACAAGGAGTTCAGGGCGTAATGGCAACGATCACCCCGCAGAAGAAGTCCACCGCAGCGCGCCACGGTTTCAAGACCGGCGAATACATCGTTTATCCGGCGCATGGTGTCGGCCAGATCGTCTCGATTGATGAGCAGGAAGTCGCGGGCCACAAGCTGGAGCTGTTCGTCATCGACTTCCAGAAGGACAAGATGCGCCTCAAGGTGCCGGTCGCCAAGGCGACCTCGATCGGCATGCGCAAGCTGTCGGAAGAGGATTATGTCGAGCGCGCGCTGAAGGTCGTGCAGGGCCGCGCCCGCGTCAAGCGCACCATGTGGTCACGCCGTGCCCAGGAATATGACGCCAAGATCAACTCCGGCGATCTGATCTCGATCTCGGAAGTGGTGCGCGACCTTTACCGCGCCGATAACCAGCCGGAGCAGTCCTATTCCGAGCGCCAGCTCTACGAGGCGGCCCTCGACCGCATGGCCCGCGAGATCGCGGCCGTCAACCGCATGTCGGAGACCGAAGCGGTCCGCCTCATCGAGGTGAACCTCAACAAGGGCCCGAAGCGCGGCGCTAAGGCCGACAACGAGGAAGCCGAGCAGGAAGAAGCCGCCTGAGTTTTTTTGCTTTCGAATCCAGAAAAACCCGGCCTCGCGCCGGGTTTTTTGTTTTGGCTGACCGGCGACGGGCATATCTAACCTTCGCCGCCGCCTTCCCTCTCCGCCTCGTGCTTCAGCGTGGCGATGAACCGCTTGGTCCGCTGGCGCTCCGGATTGCTGAACAGCACCGCGGCCGGCCCTTGTTCGACGATGTTGCCGGCATCGAGGAACACCACTTCCCGCGCGATCTTGGAGGCGAGCCGCAGATCATGCGTCGCCATCACCATGGTCGTGCCCTCACTGGCGAGCTTGCCGAGCACATCGACCACCTCCTGCGCCAGTTCCGGATCGAGTGCCGAGGTCGGCTCGTCGCAGAGCAGGACTTTCGGCGAAGGCGCCAGAGCCCGGGCAATCGCCACGCGCTGCTGCTGGCCACCTGACAGCGTCGCCGGCCAGGCATCGGCCTTGTGCGCCATGCCGACCTTTTCGAGCAGGGCCAGCGCCCGTTCGCGCGCCCTCTCCTTGGGCCATCTCAGCACCGTCACCAGCCCCTCCATGATGTTCTCGATCGCGGTGCGATGCGGAAACAGCTGGAAATTCTGGAACACCATGCCGGTCTGCAGCCGCAGCCGCTGGATATCCCTGGTCGAGACCCTGCCGCCGGGGCGGAATTCGAGTGCATCGTCGCCGATCCGTACCGTGCCTGAAGTCGGGAGCTCGAGCAGGTTGATGCAGCGCAAAAGCGTGCTTTTCCCTCCGCCCGACGGTCCGACAAGCGCCGTAACGCTGCCTTCCTCGATGGTGACGGTCACGCCCTTCAGCACAAGATTGTCGCCGAAACGCTTTTCGATGTTGGTGAGGCCGATCATGCGCGCGCCTCCAGGAAGCCGCCATAACGGTTGAGCCGCGTTTCCAGCCGCGCCTGCAAGGCCGACAGCACGGAGCTCATGATCAGATAGAGGGCCGCTGCCTCGACATAGAGGATCAGCGGCTCATAGGTGGTGGCGACGATGCGCTGCGCTGCCTGGAACATCTCCGGCACGGTGATGGCGGCGGCGAGCGAAGTGTCCTTGACCAGCGAGATGAAGGTGTTGGACAGCGGCGGCACGGCGACGCGCCCCGCCTGTGGAAGAATGGTGCGCCGCATTGCCTGGGCCCAGGTCATGCCGATCGAATAGGCCGCTTCCCACTGGCCCTTGGGCACCGAACCGATGACGGCGCGGATGATTTCCGATGAATAAGCACCGATGTTCAAGGTGAAGCCGATCAGTGCTGCCGGAAAGGCGTCGAGCAGGATGCCGACCGATGGCAGGCCGTAGAAGATAAGGAACAGTTGCACGAGAAGCGGCGTGCCGCGGAATATCCAGACGTAGAAGCGGACCACGGCGACCAGCGGTTTGGGACCGAACAGCCGGACAAGCGCCACAACCAGGCCTAGGACAAGACCGAATGCAAACGACAGCAGCGTCAGCGGCACGGTGAAGATCAGTGCAGCCCATAGCAGCGTAGGCAGGGATTCCAGCATCAATTGCAGCCAGTGCGGCACGAAGGCTCCTCCTTGCCAGATTGCCGTCGCTCATATCACGCGAAAGCGGCGGGCCGTCAAAAGACAGCTCGCCGCGATATGAACGACGTGGGCCTGCGTTCGGCCCACACGAGAAAGCCGTTTTACTTCGAAACGTCCTGGCCGAAATAGGTGTCGGCGATTTTCTTGTAGGTGCCGTCGGCCTTGATGTCGGCCAGCGCCTTATTGATGGCGGCCACCAGTTCCGGATCGCCCTTGCGCACGATGACGCCGGAATAGTCGGCGTTTTCTTCCTGGGCGGCAATCTTCACATTGGCGTCGGGCTTGTGCTTCTTGAAGTCGAGGAAGGACAGGCTGTCATTGATGGTGGCGTCGGCGCGGCCCGTAAGAAGCAGCTGGATCGACTGGTCGAAGCCGTCGGTGCCGACGAGCTCGGCGCCATTGGTTTCAGCCAGCTTGCCGAAATTCGAGGTCAGCGATTGCGCCGCCTTCTTGCCCTTGAGATCGGCGAAACCCTTGATGTCGGTGTTGTCGCCGCGCACGATCAGCACCGCCTTGGAGGCGATGTAGGGATCGGAGAAAGCATATTTGGCCTTGCGCGCCTCGGTGATGCCGACCTCGTTGATGACGGCATCGTAGCGGTTGGCGTCGAGACCGGCGATCAGCCCGTCCCATTTGCCTTCGAGGAACTGGGCTTTGACGCCGAGGCGCTCGGCGATGGCGCGCGCGATCTCGACGTCGAAGCCGACCAGCGCGCCGGAAGCATCATGATAGGTGAAGGGCGCATAGGTTCCTTCTGTGCCGACCTTGAAGACGCCGGACTGCTTGATCTGGTCGAGATTGGCGCCGGCGTGACCGGCGGCGATGGCCAGAACCTGCAGCGTTCCGGCGATGATGAGCGATTTGAGCCATTTCATTTTTCTGTGATCCGTCCTTGGCCGGTGTCCGGCGTCATTGCGAGTGCCGGAAAATGACAGATGCGCGATGCCAGAATAAGAAACTGAATTTCAAAAATCCCGCGCCCTTGAAATCCAATTCTCAACCAGCATCTCCCGGCGCCATCCGGCTGAGTCAAGGCCGGCGGCGAATCGCCTGGAACAGCGCAATCGACATGACAGTCCGGGGGAACATTCCCCCGCATGGCACGTTCTTCGCTGTTGTAGGGCGCGGCGCCGCCATTTCAACCATCGGCGCCAACTCACGATTCGATCGCACCGCAACGCCTGAAGCAGGAGCGCGGCATGATGGAAGACAGTGCAGGACGGACCATGGTTCGCGCGGCGATGAAAGCCCCTTATCTGGAACGTGACGAAGAGCATCTCCTGGCGCTGCGCTGGAAGGAAAACAATGACCAGCACGCGCTGCACCGCATCACCGTCGCGCATATGCGGCTGGTCATTTCCATGGCGTCGCGGTTTCGCCACTACGGCCTTCCGCTGGGCGACCTGATCCAGGAAGGCCATGTCGGGCTGCTGGAGGCCGCGGCCCGTTTCGAACCCGAGCGCGAGGTGCGGTTCTCGACCTACGCGACTTGGTGGATTCGCGCCTCGATGCAGGACTATATCCTGCGCAACTGGTCGATCGTGCGCGGCGGCACCAGCTCGGCGCAAAAGGCGCTGTTCTTCAACCTGCGGCGTCTGCGCGCCCGCCTGGCAAACGGCGCCGAGCAGACGTCGAATGCCACGCTCTACCGCGAAGTGTCGGCGGCTCTCGGGGTATCGGAAGCCGATGTGGCGATGATGGATTCCCGCCTTTCGGCGCCGGACAGCTCGCTCAACACGCCGCTAGCCGACGATGCGGGCGCAACCGAGCGGATGGAGTTCCTGGTTTCGGATGACCCGCTGCCCGATGAGGTCGTCGGCGATACGATCGACGTCGAACGCCGCTCGGTGTGGCTGAAGACGGCACTCGGCGCTCTCAATGCGCGCGAGCTCAGGATTATCGAGGAACGCCGGCTGAGCGACGAGGGCGCGACGCTCGAAGCGCTCGGCGAGACGCTCGGCATCTCCAAGGAACGTGTCCGGCAGATCGAGGCGCGCGCCATGGAAAAGCTCAAGGTGGCGCTGGTAAAGCAGAATCCGGAATTTCTCGCAGCCTGAATCGCGTCGCCTGCTATTTGTCGGTGACGATCTTGACCTTGTCGCCGGCCGAAACCGCGGCACCCGGCGACAGCGCGTTGAGCACCCTGAACAAATCCAGCTTGCGGTCGACGCCGACCATCTGCGCGGCCAGGGAGCCCATTGTCTGGCCGGGCTGCACCGTGACGATGCGGATACGCAGCGGCTTCAACGCCGCCTTCTCGGCAGCACTCAGGATGCGGAACGAGCCGCTGACCGAGCGCGCCACCGTGCTCAGCGAGGTGCTGGCCGACGGTGCAGCAGTCAGCAAGCGGTAGACCTGGCCGCCGGCGCGGATCACCGCAATGTCGAATTGCCAGCCATCGGCGCCGGCATGCGCGGTTGCCGCTTCGTTGCCGTTGATCGTCTCCTGGCGCACGCTGCTGTCGTCGAGGCCGGCAACCCAGCCGCTGCGGATGTAGTCGGTCAGCGAGCGGTCCTTGTCGATCGAAACGCCGTCGAAGCGGATTGCCATGTCGCCCGGGCCTGTGGCCGTCACCGCCGCCGCCGAATTGTCGATGACGAAACCGTTGGGCACCGAGAACGACACACCGAGGCCAGGGTGCAGGAAGGTTTCGCCGCGCACGTAGCCTTCCTCCGGCGTGTCGCCGTAAAGCAGCCCGTCTACGCCGGCAAGAAATGAATCGCGGTCGCGCGACCCGACACCAGGCGCGCCGAACTGGCGGGCGTGGCGCTGCGCGAGATCGATACGCTGCGGCGTGTTGGGGTGCGTCGCCAGGAAGTCGAGGCTGGCGTCGGTGGCGCCGCTGATCGAGCGGAAATCGGTATAGGCCGACATCGACTGCAGGAAGCGGCCGGCGGCGTAGGGGTCGAAACCGGCTTCGCCGATCGACTTGATGCCGATGGCGTCCGCCTCCAGCTCCTGATTGCGCGAGAACTGGGCCAGCCTCAGCTTGCCGCGGATCAGCGCCGCCTTGGCCGTCGGGTTGTCGCCGAGCACGTCCGAAACGACCTTGGTCGCCAACCCCTCTTCGGCTTCCAGCTGCTGGCGCTGCAGGCCGTGGTTGGCTGTAACGTGGCCCATCTCATGCGCAATGACGGCGGCCAGCTCGGCGGAATCGTTGGCCAGCGCCAGCAGCCCGCGGGTGATGTAGAGATAACCGCCCGGCAGCGCGAAGGCATTGACGTTGGGCGAGTTGAGGATGGTGATGCGGTAGGTCTGGGTTGGGTTGGCCGACACCACGGTCAGTCTGCCGACGATCTTGGCCACCATGCGCTCGAGCTTGGGGTCGGAATACTCGCCGCCATAGGTGGCGAGGATGCGCGGGTGCTGCGCCTTCGCCAGTTGAGCGAGCTTGCCGTTGGCGGCGACATTGTCGACCGTGATCGGCTTGTCTGAGGGCTGAAAGCCTGATTCCTGCACGTCGGGAGGCGTGAACATCTGGCAGCTTGCCAGCGCCACGGCAAGACCGGCCAGCGCCAGAAAGCGCGCCAGCGGTTTCACCCTCCGATTGTCGATGCCGGTCGGCAGATCGGCTTCCTTTCAAGTCCTGGCACGTGACCGCGAAAATCGGGCGCGATTTCCGGAAAGCATCACGCGCAAATCAAGTGCTACGGCGTCCTTCGTGCGTCCGACAGATACGAGGCAGCAAGGGCAAATCACGGTCTAGGCCGGACCAGCTCCTGGCGGACCTAGCCACACTACCTCGACCATGGCAAGCAAGCGCCGCTTCGCCTTCCGCCGGTTTGACCATAAATTATGTCCGCTTCCGGGCAACATCTCGTGATCCAGCCGCAAACGGACCCGAGCCGATATAGCGTCGGAATGCCTCCGGTCCAGCCCCGACGAAAAAATCGGCCGCGGTGCCCGTCGCGGCAACCGTGCCACCATCCAGGAAAACCATGTTTTGGCCGATACGGCGCGCATCGTCCGGCTGGTGCGTGACGAATAACACCGTCATGCGCTGCTCCGAATGGACGTCGGCCACCAGGTCGAGCATGTCGTCGCGCAGTGCCGGTCCGAGCGAAGCGAACGGCTCGTCGAGCAACAGCACCGGCCGGTCGCGCACCAGGACCCGGGCGAGCGCGACGCGCTGCCGCTCGCCGCCGGAGAGTTCGCGCGGCAGCCGGCTTTCCTTGCCGGCAAGGCCGACGCGCTTCAGCGCTGCGGCGATTGCGGCGCGGTCAGCCTCGCTCAGCCTGAGCGAAGGCGAGCGGCCGAGCCCGACATTCTGCTCGAGGGACAGATGGGCAAACAGGTTGTTTTCCTGGAACACCATCGATACCGGCCGCGCTGATGGCGGCGCAGTGCTGACGTCGGCGCCGCCGATCAGCACGCGGCCCGACCGCGGCGTCTCGAAGCCGGCCACCAGATTGAGCAGCGTCGACTTTCCCGAACCGCTCGGCCCCATGATGGCGGTGATTTCCGACGCCGGGAAATCGACATCGAATATAAGCGGCGTTTCACCATAGCTGAACGAGACATTATCGAGCCGCACGGCCGCGCCTTTTTCCACCGAAATGGACCGTTCCGGGCTGATCGGCATCATGATTTCTCCCTCCTTCCCAGCCAGTCCGCGGCCAACACCAGCGCCAGGCAGACAAGGCCGAGCAGCAGCGCCAGGCCGGCGGCATCCTCGGTGCGGTAACTGCCCATGCGCGCCAGCAGCAGATAGGGCAAGGTCTGCACGGAATCGCTGCCGAACAGCGCAATGACGCCGAGATCGCCGAGCGACAGCGCCATGGCGAACGCGAAGCCGGTGGCGAGCGGCCGCCGCAGCGACGGCCAATCGACCAGCCGCAACCGGTTCCAGCCCGAGATGCCAAGCTGTGCGCAGAGCCGTTCGTGGCGTTCGCTCGCTGCGTCATAGGCAGGGCGGATGGCGCGGATGGCGAACGGCATCGCCATCACCGCATTGACCGCAACGACCATGACAGGGGCGATCGCAAAGACATCGCCGACGGTGCGCAGGAGCAAGAACCAGCCGGCACCGATGACGATGGGCGGCACCACCAGGACGAACCCCGCACCGGTGTCGGCCAGGTGTTCGAGCAGCGTCCTCCTGCCGCTCCGCCGGGTGAGCGCCAGCGCCCGGCGCGCCATCACCAGCGACAGCGACAACGCCACAGAGAGCAGCGCCGACAGGAGGGAGAGCACGGCACTGGTCGCCGTCGCTTGCCGCACCGCGCTCTCGCCGGCCAGGCGGCCGAGATCGGCGCCAAGCCCGGCTGCCAGCGTGGCCGCCATCGGCCCGGCGACAAACAGCAGTGCGAGCCCGATCGCCAGCGCGTTCAGCACGGTCTCGGCCGCACCGGCTGAAAAATACCGGCGCGGCGCCACCGGCAGATTGGCGTCGCCGGTCATATTGGCGCCAAGCCGCGTCAGTGCCAGCACGACGACGAAGGTCAGGGCAATCTGCAGCAGGGTCAGCGTCACCGCCCGCGCCGGGTCGAAGTCGAAACGCAGCGCCTGGTAGATGGCAACCTCGAGCGTCGTCGCGCGCGGCCCGCCACCGAGCGTAAGCACGATGGTGAAGGAGGTGATGCACAGCATGAAAACGAGCCCGGCAACGCCGGGCAAGGCCGCACGCAGCGGCGGCCATTCGATCAGCCGGAAGGCCGGCGCAGCCCCCATGCCAAGCTGGCTCGCCAGCCGCCATTGGTTAGCCGGCACGGTCTGCAACGCCTCCAGGAACAGCCGCGTCGCCAGCGGCAGGTTGAAGAAGACATGGGCGGCGAGTATGCCCGACAAGCCATAGATGCCGGGCCAGCTCTGGCCGCCTAGCGCGCCCAGCGTGCCGGCGAAATAGCCGGCGCGGCCATAGAGCGCCAAGACACCGAGGGCGGCAACAATGGCCGGCAGCGCCAGTGGCACGGCGAAAAGCTGGAGGATGAAGCCTCGCCCGAAAAAACGCGGATGCCGCGACAGGGCGCGCGCGACGAACAGCGCCGGTGCAACGGAGAGCAGGGTCGACAGCAGAGCCTGCCAGAGCGTGAAACGGACGACGCGCAAGAGATAGGAATCGAAAGCGGAGGCGGCGCCGGACAGGTCGCGTGTGGCTTCGACGACGAGCCCGGCGAATGCACCGCCGATCAGCAGCGCGATGGCGGCGAGCGCGACGATGCCGGCAGTGACGCGGGAGTCCAATGATACCGCGCGTTGCACGCTAGACCACCAGATTCGAGATTCTTAGCGAGGACAGCGTTCCTTCGCGCCCCCCTCTGTCCTGCCGGACATCTCCCCCACGAGGGGGGAGATCGGGTGTCACCCACGCGTTCGCCTCACTCCAACGTTGCCAAGGAAGAGCCAGCAATGAAGCTGCCAATCTCCCCCCTTGAGGGGGAGATGGCCGGCAGGCCGGAGGGGGGTGGCTTGGCGCAAACATCCGACGAGGCTTGAGCCCTACCTGCTCATCGCCGCAAGCCACTCATCGACCCAGGCCTTGCGGTTGGCCGCGACGTCTTCCGGGCTGAACAGCAGGGTCTTGGTCGGCTTGACCAGCTTGTCGAACGCCGGGTTGAGCGGCTTGTCGGTTTTGCCGGCCGGGAACATCCAGTTGGTTTCGGGAATGACATCCTGGAATTTCGGTCCGGTCATGAAGGCAATGAACTTTTCCGCCAGCGGGTTCTTCGCGCCCTTGGTGGTGATCCCCGCAACCTCGATCTGCAGATATTCGCCCTCCTCGAAGGACGCCGCCTGGTAGCGCTCGGTGTTTTCGGCGACCATGTGGTAGGCCGGCGAGGTGGTGTAGGACAGCACCATCGGCGCCTCGCCCTTGGTGAACAGGCCGTAGGCCTCGCTCCAGCCCGGCGTTACCGTCAGCACCTTCGCCTTGAGTTTGGCCCAGGCTTCCGGCGCCTTGTCGCCATAGACCGATTTGACCCACAGCAGCAGGCCAAGGCCCGGCGTCGAGGTGCGCGGATCCTGGATGACGATCTTCTCTCCGGCATCGCCCTCGACCAATTCCCTGAGGCTCTTCGGCGGGCTCTTCAGTTTTTCGGTATCGTAGACGACGGCGAAATAGCCATAGTCGAACGGCACGAAAATATCGTCGCTCCAGCCGCCCGGCACATTGACGCCCGAGACGGCGCCGTGCGGCGAAAACAGGCCGGTTGCCTTGGCGTCGGCGGTTAAGTTGGTATCGAGGCCAAGTACGATATCGGCCTTGGTCGCGGCGCCTTCCAGCTTCACACGGTTGAGCAGCGCCACGCCGTCGGCGACCGAGACGAATTCGACGACGCAACTGCATTCGGCCTCGAAGGCCTTCTTCACCGCCGGTCCCGGACCCCAATCGGCGGTGAAGCTTTCATAGGTATAGACCGTCAGTCTATCCTGTGCCGATGCCTGCCCTGGCAGGGCGAGCGCGGATGCCGCAAGCAGGACAATTGAGACAAGAGAATGGAAAAAACTGCGCATCGGCGCCTCCTTCGTTCGCGTTGAAAGGAATTGAGGCGTCGGGCTGTCCGAAACGTCTAATCCCTCCGCCGGTACAAACCGGATCAGGTTCAGCGGGTTGGCAGTCTTGCCTCTCAGCCGGTCCGCGAAAATCGCGTCCGGCACCCCGTTAGAGCGTTGCGACACATAGGCCCGGCCGAAGTGCTGCGCAAGCGGAAGTTTGCCGGGCATCCAAAGCCCAGCCTTCCGTTTCGTCTGCCGTTTCATCTTCCGTTTCCGGGGCAGGGCTGGTAAGGGCCACGAGATATGAGCACATTCACCATCCTGCTTGGCGGCGATCTCATCCGCACACCGCTGCTCGACCGCCAGGTCGAAGGCTCGCGCGTCATCGCCGCCGACGCCGGCATCGGCCATGCCCGTATGCTGGGCCTGAGGCCGGAACTCTGGGTCGGCGATTTCGATTCCGTGCCTGCCGAGTTGCCGGAGGATCTGGCCGCCGTGCCACGGCAGGTGTTTCCTGCCGAAAAAGACAAGACCGACGGTGAACTCGCTATCGCCGCCGCGCTCGAACGCGGTGCGACCAGCCTTGTGCTCGCAGGCGCCTTCGGCGGCAAACGTACCGACCACATCTTCCTGCATCTGGCGCTGAGCGTCCGGCTGGCGGAAGGCGGGACGAAAGTGCTTTTGACCAGTGGCGTACAGGAAGGCATTCCCTTGCTGCCGGGAAAGACTGGCTTCGACTATGCCGACGGCACGCTGTTTTCGGTGCTCGGCTTCTCCGATCTCGCCGGCCTGAGCGTCACCGGCGCCAAATGGCCGCTCGACCATGTCGAGGTTGCGTTCGGCTCGTCGCTGACCATTTCCAACGAGGTCAATGGCCGGCTCGAAATCGCGCTGGCCAGCGGCCGCGCGCTGCTGCTCGCGCATCCCTACCCTCTTCCGGAAAGCTGAGCCCAGAAAGCTGACATGGCGCCGCCGCTTCTCAATCTCGACGGGATAAAGCTGACCTTTGGCGGCACGCCGCTGCTCGACGGTGCCGCCCTGACGGCCTCTGCTGGCGACAAGATCGCCCTGGTTGGCCGCAACGGCTCTGGCAAGTCGACGCTCCTCAAGATCGCCGCCGGGCTGATTGAACCGCAGGACGGCGAAGTCTTCCGCCAGCCTTCGGCGACCGTGCGCTACTTGCCGCAAATGCCCGACATGGACGGCTTTGCGACTGTCCGCGCCTATGTCGAGGCGGGGCTCGGGCCGGCCGACGATCCCTACCGCGCCACCTATCTGATGGAGCATCTCGGCCTGACCGGCGAGGAACGGCCGAACGACCTCTCCGGCGGCGAGGCGCGGCGCGCCGCCCTCGCCCGCGTCATGGCGCCGGAGCCCGACATTCTCCTCCTCGATGAGCCGACCAATCATCTTGACCTTTCGGTCATCGAATGGCTGGAGGAGGAGCTTGCCCGCACCTCCTCGGCACTGGTCGTCATCTCGCATGACCGCCGTTTTCTCGAGCGCGTGTCACGCGCCACAATCTGGCTCGACCGCGGCCAGACCCGCCGTCTCGACAAGGGCTTTGGCTATTTCGAGGAATGGCGCGACACGGTGCTGGAGGAGGAAGAGCGCGAGCAGCACAAGCTCGGTCGCCAGATCGTGCGCGAGGAGCACTGGCTGCGCTATGGCGTGACAGCGCGGCGCAAGCGCAACATGCGCCGGCTCGGTGAGTTGCAGACCATGCGCCAGCGCTTTCGTGGTCATCGCGGCGCCGAGGGTGCGGCGACGATGACAGCCAGCGACGCCGCCGAATCCGGCAAGCTGGTGATCGAAGCCAGGAACATCGAGAAGACCTTTGGCGATCTGACCGTGGTCAAGGGATTCTCGACCCGAATCCAGCGCGGCGATCGCGTCGGTCTGGTCGGGCCGAACGGCGCCGGCAAGACGACGCTGTTGAAGATGCTGACCGGCGAATTGAAGCCGGACGCGGGCACGGTGCGGCTCGGCACAAATCTGGAGATCGCCACGCTCGACCAGAAGCGCGAAGCCGTCGACCCGCAGGAGACATTGGCGCAGTATCTCACCGACGGGCGCGGCGAGAACCTCGTCATCAATGGCGAGCAGCGCCACGTCGTCTCTTACATGAAAGACTTCCTGTTCAAGCCGGAACAGGCGCGCACGCCGGTGCGCGAGCTTTCGGGCGGCGAGCGGGCGCGGCTGATCCTCGCCCGCGTTTTGGCGCGGCCGGCAAACCTGCTTGTGCTCGACGAGCCGACCAACGACCTCGACATGGAGACGCTGGAGCTGCTGCAGGAATTGGTCGCCGGCTTTGCCGGCACGGTGATCCTGGTCAGCCACGATCGCGATTTCCTCGATCGCACCGTGACCAGCATCATCGCGCCGGATGGTGACGGCCGCTGGATCGAATTTGCCGGCGGCTATTCCGACATGCTGGCGCAGCGCGGCGGCACCAGGCTGGACGACCGCAAGGCGCGACCAAAGGCCGAGACGGGCGACGCGACGGCGGCAAGCAGGAACGAAGCGGCCGCACCGAAGGGCCCGGCCAAGAAACTGTCGTTCAAGCAGAAATTCGCGCTGGAAACCTTACCCAAGAAGATCGAGGCGGTGTCGGCCTCGATCTCGCGGCTGGAGAACAACATCGCCGATCCGGCCTATTACGAGCGCGATCCGGCCTCGTTCCAGAAGACGATTGCCGCGCTCGACAAGGAGCGCGTCACACTGGCAGCGCTCGAGGAGGAATGGCTGGAACTGGAAATGCTGCGCGAGGAGATGGAGGGGTAATTCACGAGTTCAAGCATCTTGTCATTGCGACTAGAGAGGAATGCGCATATATTATGCGCATACTGCGGAGGTGATCATGCGCAAGATAGCTGTGAATGCGGTTCGCCAGCCGGCAAATCTGTCGATCGACTCAAAGCTCATGAAGGAAGCCAAGGGGCTCGATGTGAATGTCTCGCGCGCCGCTGAAGCCGGCATCGCCGAGGCCGTGGCCGCCGAAAAGACGCGGCTGTGGAAGCTTGAGAACCGCGCGACGATAGATGCCTGGAACGAATATGTCGAAAAACACGGTATTCCGCTGGCAGAACATCGGCAATTCTGATGGCGCGCTACGACGTCTTCGCGGGTAGCATCGAAGGCGGCTATCTCCTCGACGTCCAGGCCGATCTGCTAGACCATTTCAAGACCCGGGTGGTCGTCCCGCTTCTGCCGGCTGCGATGGCGCCATCACCAATGCGAAAGCTCCATCCGATTTTCGAGATCAATGGTCGGAAATTGGTCATGGCCACCCATTTGATCGCCACGGTTGCGGCGACGGAACTGGGCGAGAGCCGACTGAATCTGACGAGGCATCACGACGAGATCGTGGCCGCGCTCGATATGCTGTTCCAGGGCTTCTGAACTGCTGGGGAGCTTCGGGGTGGCGGACCGTCTTCACCCCGCCGTCTTAGTCTGCCAGGCCTTAAGCGCCTCGTCGAACACCTTCTCGCCTGGAATGCCCTTTTCCATGGTGAGCAGCGCCCGCCGCCCGGTCTTGTAGACGACCGGCACGTCGATCCAGTCCTGACCTCTGAGTAAGGTCAGATTGGCGTCTTCATCCGCCTTGGTATCGTTGAGCGCAACCAGGAAGAAACCGTCGGCGATCTTGGCCGGGATGCCGATCAGCGGGCTTCCGGCATCCTGCTCGGAGCCCTTCATGGCGACACGCAGGATGTTGTCGACGCCGCCGCCCTCGAAGCCGTCAGGCGTCAGGAAGATCATCTCGATAATATGGCTGGCCGGCAGCGTCTGGTCGGTGTTGCGACGGATCGTCATGCGCAACTGGATATCCTTGCCTGGAATGGTCGCCTCGGCGCGGATCGCCGGCTCGGGCGGCAGGTCGCCGCCGGGCGATTCCTGCACCAGCGACCAGACGATATTGCCGGGCTCGGCCGAGCCTTGAGCGGTGCTGGTGCGCTCCTCGTAGAAGATCGCCTTCTGGCCGACGGCCAACGTGGCTTGCGGCGGAACTGCCGTTGGTGCCGCTGCCGGTGCTGGCGGCGGGGCGGCCGCTGCAGGCGCTGCTGCCCCGTTGGCGGGCGGCGTTGCGGGAGTTGGTGCAGCGGACCCATCGACTGCTGGAGCATTGGCCGTGGCTTGCGTGTCGGCGGGTGCGGCCGGAGCCGGCGCGGCCGGTGCCGGGGTGGTCGGTGCCGGGGTGGTCGGCGCTTGTGCGGCCGATGGCGGCGTGGTCAGTGCGGCGACGGATTCGCCTTCGCCGATGCCCGCCTGCCCGGCCGCGGGGCCGGGATCGACTTCGTGGCCCTCGGGCGTCAGGCGCTGCGTGAACTTCGCGCCCTCGCCGGAATCCGTCGGAGGCGCGGCGGCCGGTACGGCCGCATCGGCCACCGGCTTGGCCGGGGCTGGTTTTACCAGCGGTTCGGTGGCGACGGCTGTGGTCGAGTCGAGGCCGAGCATGCTGCCGAACGCATCCTTGTTCAGCCAGATGCCATAGCCACCACCGGCAATGACGAGCAAAGCAATGGCGGCGGCGATCACACCGCCATAGCTGCGCCTGCGCTCCGCAGGATAGAGCCGCTGGAACCTGTCCTCCGCGGGGCCGCCGTCGTTGGAAAAGTCGTCGCCCGGAAAAACGCCGTCTTGGCCGTCAGCCGTCGGAAGTTCCATATCGGACGGCGGCGGACCAGCGCGCTCCTGAGAAAGAGCGACGGGCTGCGGCTTTTGCCAGTTCGGCGCCGCCTTGGCGGGCGTGGGCTGCCAGGCCGGCCCAGTCTTTGCTGGCTCCGTCTTTGCCGGCTCGGTCTTGGCCGGCTGCCATGCCGGCTCCGTCTTTGCCGGCTGTCGGATATGGCTGGACTGGTTCTTGTTGCGGTCGATGGAGGAGAAGATGTCCTCCAGTTCCGCCAGCGGGTCGGGTGGCGGCGCAGGCTTGGCATAGTCCCGCTCGACTTTGGCGATGGCGTCTTCCAGTGCACGCATCTGCCGGTCGACATCGGAAGGCGTCATCGTGGCCTTCTCTGCGAGTTGTTTCGCGATTGACGAACGGGCCCTGTCATAGACCCTGGCGCGCACTTCCGCCGACGGCTCACCGAGTTTATCGAGCGCCTTTTTCAGAATAGGAACAAAATCTACCATACGTCAGTCGACCTGCATTTGTTTCTGGGCCGGCCCCCGCAAATCAGCCGCAATGCCCGGAAAGGCTGAGAAACTAGTCTTGAAACGGATCGGTCACAAGTATCGTGTCGTCCCGTTCAGGGCTGGTGGAAAGGAGTGCGACCGGCGCGCCGATCAGCTCCTCGATGTAGCGGACGTACTTCACCGCCTGGGCCGGCAGGTCGTTCCAGCTGCGCGCACCGGCGGTGGTGCCTTTCCACCCCTCCAGCGTCTCGTAGACCGGTTCGACGCGGGCCTGCGCACCCTGGCTGGCCGGCAGGTAATCGATCGCCTCGCCGTCGAGTCGGTAGCCGGTACAGACCTTGATCTCGTCCAGCCCATCGAGCACATCGAGCTTGGTCAGCGCAATGCCCTTGATGCCGTTGACGGCGACGGCCTGGCGGACCAGCACGGCATCGAACCAGCCGCAGCGGCGCTTGCGGCCGGTGACGACGCCGAATTCATGGCCGCGCGTGCCCAGGAACTCGCCGATCTCGTTCTTCTGTTCGGTTGGAAACGGGCCTTCGCCGACGCGCGTCGTATAGGCCTTGGTGATGCCGAGTACATAACCGATGGCGCCCGGCCCGACACCCGACCCGGCGGCGGCCTGGCCGGCAACCGTATTGGACGAGGTGACGAACGGATAGGTGCCGTGGTCGATGTCGAGCAACGTCCCTTGCGCGCCCTCGAACAGGATGCGCTCGCCGGCGCGGCGCTTGTCGTCGAGGATTTTCCAGACGCGGTCCATATAGGGCAGGATCTCGTCGGCCACCGAGATCAGCTCGCTCATGATCGCCTCGTGCGTGACCTCGGCATGGCCGAGCCCGCGCCGCAGCGCATTGTGGTGCGTCAGCAGCCTGTCGACCTTCAAGGGCAGCGTTTCCAAATCCGCCAAATCCATCACCCTGACCGCGCGCCGGCCCACCTTGTCTTCATAGGCGGGACCGATGCCGCGACGGGTCGTGCCGATCTTCGTTCCGGAATTGGAAGCGGCGTCCTCGCGAAATCCGTCCAGCTCCCGGTGCAAGGACAGGATAAGCGCGGTGTTTTCGGCTATTTTCAGGCGGTCTGGCGTCACCTCGACGCCCTGCGCCTTCAATTTCGCAACCTCCGCGACGAAAGCGTGCGGATCGAAGACGACGCCATTGCCGATGATGGACAGCTTGCCTTGCCGCACCACGCCGGACGGCAGCAGCGACAGCTTGTAGACCTTGCCGTCGACGACCAGCGTGTGGCCGGCATTGTGGCCGCCCTGGAAGCGCACGACAACATCGGCGCGCTCCGACAGCCAGTCTACGATCTTGCCTTTGCCCTCATCGCCCCATTGCGAGCCGACGACCACCACATTGGCCATATTTCTTTTCCCTTGAGACGCCGCACGAGCAGCTTGAAACAGTTCAAAACGACAGGCCTCTATCGCATCGGCCCCCAAAATCGGAATCGATTTTCGGAAAGCACGACGCGAGGATTAAAGCCTTCCGACGCGTACTTTGTAGCGTCCAATTGCACGCACGTCGTTCTATAGCGTCAAGACCCGGCGAGTGCGACCACTCTTTGCCGCCGAAAACGCTCCGAGGCACAACAATTTTCGCCTTTGACATCATTTACTTGGGCTGGCGGTCGCAATAGGCCCACACCGACCGTCAAATTCCCTCTGCCTGGCCGGGAGTTCACGATGCATCGAGCCGCCTATCTGTTCCTGCTGTTTACCACCTTGCTGTGGGGCGGCAACTCCGTGGCGGGAAAGCTGGCGGTCGGTCATATCTCGCCGATGACGCTGGTCTTCCTGCGTTGGCTGCTGGCGGTTCTGATTCTGCTGCCGATCGGCTGGGGAACGCTACGCCAAGACTGGCCGGTGGTGCGCAGGCACTGGTTGCTGCTTGGCGGGCTCGGCGCTTGCGGCTTCGCCTTTTTCAATGCGATCTTCTACACGGCGCTCAACTACACCACGGCGATCAACGTCTCGATCGAGCAGGCGGCGATACCGATCGTGATCATCATCGCCAATTTCGTGCTGTTTCGCCTGCGGGTGAACCGGGTGCAGATCGCTGGCGTCGTGCTGACCATCATTGGCGTCGCGGTGACGGCGAGCCATGGCGACCTGCGCCAGCTTCTCAAGCTGGATCTCAACTTTGGCGACGCGATCATGCTGGTCGCCGTGCTTTGCTACTCCTTCTATTCGGTGGGGTTGCGGCTGAAGCCGGTCATCCGCTGGCAGAGCCTGATGCTGGCGCTGTCGGTTGCCGCACTCGTCACATCGCTGCCTTTCTTCCTGTGGGAGATTGCCGCCGGCAAAGTCATCGTCCCCGATGCCCGCGGCTGGGCGGTCGCGTTCTATACCGCCATCGGTGCTTCGGTCATCTCGCAGATCTTCTATATCAGGGGCAATGAGCTGATCGGCGCCAACCGCGCCGGCCTGTTCATCAATCTGGTGCCGATCTTCGGCACGCTGCTATCGGTGCTGATTGTCGGCGAGACATTCCAGCTCTATCAGGCGCTGGCTCTCGCGCTGGTGCTCGGTGGCATCAGCCTCGCCGAATACAGCGGACGGAAGATGGCGGCATCCGCTGCTGAATGAAGTCGCTTGCCGCGACGTTCCACCGCCCCGCGTGCTGCTGCACACGGGGCGACCGAATTTCAGGCTATCCCAACATCGAAATGCAGCCGCTTGGCAGAGTCGATCGACTTGTGCGAGCGCACCTGCGCCAACACGTTTTCCGGGAATGGCGCATCGAGATAGAGCAATGCGATGGCATCACCGCCCGGCCGGTTGCGGCCGAGCTGGAAATTGGCGATGTTGACGCCGTTCTCGCCGCACACCGTGCCGAGCAGACCGATGATGCCGGGCGCGTCGGCATTGGTCGTGTAGAGCATGTGCTGGCCAACCTCGGCGTCGAGATTGATGCCCTTGATCTGGATGAAGCGCGGCTTGCCGTCCGAAAAACACGTGCCGGCGATCGAGCGCGTCCTGTGCTCGGTCTTGACCGTCAGCTTGATATAGCCGTCGAACACGCCCGACTTGTCGCGCTTGACCTCGGCGACGATGATGCCGCGCTCCTTCACCATGATCGGCGCCGACACCATGTTGACGTCGGCGACCTGCGGCCGGATCAGCCCGGCAAGAGTGGCGCTGATCAGCGCCCGCGTGTTCATCGTCGCGGTCGAGCCGTCGAACAGGATCTCGACCTCCTTGATCGGATCCTCGGTGACCTGGCCAACAAAGGCGCCGAGCACTTCAGCGAGCTTGACGAAAGGTTTCAGCCGCGGCGCTTCCTCGGCGGTGATCGATGGCATGTTGATGGCATTGGAAACGGCGCCCTTGATCAGATAGTCCGACATCTGCTCGGCGACCTGCAGCGCGACATTCTCCTGCGCTTCGGTGGTCGACGCGCCGAGATGCGGCGTCGCCACGACATTCTCCATGCCGAACAGTGCGTTGTTGTCCGCCGGTTCGACCTCGAACACGTCGATGCCGGCGCCGGCCACCTTGCCGCTCTTCAGCGCCGCGATCAGGTCGGCCTCGACGATCAGCCCGCCACGGGCGCAGTTGATGATACGCACGCCGGTCTTCATCTTGGCGATCGCCGCGGCGTCGATGATGTTGCGCGTCTTGTCCGTCAGCGGCGTATGCAGCGTGATGAAGTCGGCGCGGGCGAACAGCTCGTCGAGCTCGACCTTTTCGACGCCGAGCTCCTCGGCGCGGCTGTCCGACAGGAATGGATCGAAGGCGATGACATGCATCTTCAGGCCGACGCCGCGCGTAGCGACGATCGAACCGATATTGCCGCAGCCGATGATGCCCAGCGTCTTGCCGGTGATCTCGACACCCATGAAGCGGTTCTTTTCCCATTTGCCGGCGTGGGTCGAGGCGTTGGCCTCCGGTATCTGGCGGGCCAGCGCGAAGATCATGGCGACGGCATGCTCGGCGGTGGTGATCGAATTGCCGAAGGGCGTGTTCATCACGATGATGCCCTTGCGGCTCGCCGCCGGTATGTCGACATTATCGACGCCGATGCCGGCGCGGCCCACGACCTTCAGCCTGGTCGCAGCATTGATCAGCTTCTCCGTGACCTTTGTCGCCGAGCGGATGGCCAGCCCATCATACTGGCCGATCACTTCGAGCAGTTTTTCCTTGTCCTTGCCGAGATCCGGCAAATAGTCGACCTCGATGCCGCGATCCCTGAATATCTGCACGGCGGTGGTGGAAAGTTTGTCTGAGACGAGAACGCGGGGCATTGGCTTGGTCCTTTGCGATTGGCGTCCCTCCCCTTTGAGGGGAGGGTCGGCGCGAAGCGCCGGGGTGGGGTCGTTGCGGCCGGATGCGGCCAAATCTTTTTCTTTCTGGATGGCGGATCGTTGAGCGGGTGGAGGCGACCCCACCCGGCCCTTCGGGCCACCCTCCCCTCGAGGGGGAGGGAGTCAGGCCGCCGCTTTGAGCGACGCCTTTTGCGCCGCAAAGGCCCAGTCGAGCCAGGGCAGCAACGCTTCGAGATCGGAGGTCTCGACTGTCGCGCCGCACCAGATGCGCAGGCCGGGCGGTGCATCGCGGTAGGCACCAATGTCGTAGGCGACGCCTTCCTTGTCGAGCGCCGAGACAATTGCCTTGGCGAACGCAGCCTGTCCATCGGCGTCGAGTGCAGCGACTTGCCGGTCGGTGAAGGAAAGGCAGACCGACGTGTTCGAACGCGTCGCCGGGTCTACGGCAAGATGGCCGAGCCAGGAAGATTTTCTGACAAAGCGATCGAGAACAGCGGCATTGGCATCCGCTCTGGTGACCAGCGCGTCGAGGCCGCCGATCGACTTCGCCCAACGCAGCGCGTCGAGATAGTCCTCGACGCACAGCATCGACGGCGTGTTGATAGTCTCGCCCTTGAAGATGCCTTCGATCAGCCTGCCGCCCGAGGTGAGGCGGAAGATTTTCGGCAACGGCCAGGCCGGCTTGTAGCTTTCCAGGCGTTCGACGGCGCGCGGGCTGAGGATCAGCATTCCGTGCGCGCCCTCACCGCCCAGCACCTTCTGCCAGGAGAAGGTGACGACGTCGAGCTTCCTGAAATCGAGCTGTTGCGCAAAGGCCGCCGAAGTCGCGTCGCAGATGGTCAGGCCCTTGCGGGTGGCCGGGATGAAATCGCCGTTCGGCACGCGCACACCCGACGTCGTGCCGTTCCAGGTGAAGACCACGTCGCGGTCGAAGTCGATTTTGGTCAGGTCCGGCAGTGCGCCGTAGTCCGCCTCTAACCTGCGAACATCGGCGAGCCTCAGCTGCTTGACCACATCGGTGACCCAGCCGGAGCCGAAGCTCTCCCAGGCGACCATGTCGACGCCGCGTTCGCCGAGCAGCGACCACAGCGCCATTTCGACCGCGCCGGTATCCGAGGCCGGCACGATGCCGATGCGGTAATCCGCCGGAACCTGGAGGATTTCCCGGGTCAGCTCGATCGCTTGTTCGAGCTTGGTCTTGCCGATCTTGGCGCGGTGCGAGCGCCCGAGCGCGGCATTTTTGAGCGCCTCGACCGACCAGCCGGGGCGTTTTGCACAGGGACCTGAGGAAAAATTGGGATTTGCCGGACGGAATCCGGGCTTCGCATGCGTGGTCATCGTGGTCTATCCTTCCAGATAGTGGCCCCTCGTTGGGGAGGGGTGGCCCACGGATGGCGATATGCGTTCAGACTTTCGGCGTCAAGGGGAAAGTTTTTGTCGCTGTCAGGATATTGCCGGGGGCGAAACGCAAACGGCGGGCCTGCGACCCGCCATTGTCAACGCCTCGGCTTCGATCGAGCCTACCAGAGATCGTAGCGTAGTCCGACTTTGACTTGATGATTGTTGATCCCTTTGCGGATCGGAAAAGAAGTCAGACTCTCGGCAGTCACATATTCGGCGTCTGGCGCGGAAAAATACTGATAGCCCAGATCGACCGAGACGTTCTTGGACACTTGGTACGCAAGCCCGGCATTCAGCGTGTAGGCGAAGGAGTACTGGGTCTTGTTGTCACGCCGGACGAAATCGTCGGTGGGGTCGGCGTTGTCGGTGAAGTAGCTCGCCGACAGGCGACGCTTGCTCTGCACGACACCGACACCGGCGCCGAGATAAGGTGTGATTCCGACATAGGTGCCAAGGTCGACATAGCCGTTGAGTATGCCTGAGAAGGCATAGTTCTTCAGGGTCGCCGATGCCACGGTCGTTCCGTCGTTATAGCCGACGTCGATCTTGTTGCCGGGAAGATAGCCGACATTGAGATCGGCGCGCAGATAGTCGTTGAAATGGTAGCCGAAGCCGATGCTGGCGAAGATGGGATCTTCCTTTTCGTCGAAGCTCGCGGGTGTAAAGGCGAAATGCTCATCCTTGAAGCTCTTCTGCACCAGATAGGAGACATCGCCGCGCAGATACCATCCCGAGCCAACCTCGACCGGTACATAGTCGGGCGCCTGGTCGACATAGACCGGCGGTTCGTAATCGGCGCCAAGCGCCGGCGTCAGCGGCACCAGGACGACTGCTGCAAGCGCCAGTGCTACAGGCGATTTGAATGTCATGGTCCTCGGCTCCCGAACTTGGCGCATTCGCGATCGCGCGCCGTTTCAGACAGCATTGTTAACCATAGTGGTTAAGTGCGGGTTAAGGATAACAAGGCGTTAGCAATTGATTTGATCCGCCTTCGCTCCTCGAGCCGGACGGTGTTACAGAGCGCCGCAGCATGTTTAGGCAGCCAAACGAAACCGCCCGGCATCAGCCGGGCGGTCAACGAATTCCTCGATTTCGAAGCGACTACTTGGTGTAGACGGGCTCGGGTTCCGGGACGTAAGGCTCCGGCGGCGCACAGTCCGACCTGCCGAACTGGTAGCGCAGGCCGCCGCGCACTTCGTGAACGTTGATACCTTTGTCATAGCCGGGGCCGACATTGGGGAGGGAGGCATAGTCGAACATCTTACCGCCGTTGATGTGGCTGAAGCGGTAGCCGACATCTAGTTTGACGCGGTCAGTCAGGCAGTAGGATGCGCCCGCCATGGCAGCATAGGCAAACCGCCAGCCCTTGCCGCCGGCATGATCAAATGAACCGTCGCTGTCCACGTTGTGCAGTTCATCCCACTTGACCCAGGCACCGCCGATGCCGGCGCCGACGTAAGGCGTGATCCCATGCCAGGTGCCGATATCGACATAGGCGTTGGCCAAGAGCAGCAGCGCCGAATAGGACGAGGTATCGACGGACGTGCAAGGCGTTTGCTGTGGGCCGCAGAAGCCGTTGGTCGAGCCGCGGAATTTGGACTTGCTCATCCAGTCCAGGGTGAGATCGGTGCGGAAATGCTCGTCGATCTGGTAACCAACACCGCCGCCGGCCGAGAAGGCGCCATCCAGCTTGCCTGTATCGAACTTGCCGGGATTCTGGGGCGCCACACCGTAGGTGATGTAGTCGCCACCACGAAACCTCGACCAGTGATAGTCGATGTCGCCGCGGATATACCAGCCGCCGAATTCGGCCGGCTGCTCATAGGCAACCGGTGGCGGTGCCTCCTCGACGACGGGCGGCTCGACGAAATCGGCGGCGAATGCCGGTCCGACGCCGGCAAACAGCGCGGCCAGAAGAGCCATTCTAGCTGTGTTGAACATGCTTTTCACCCCTGAGAACCCTCGAACGGCGAACGCGCCCGAAATGTGATTGACCTCAGTTGTGGATAATGAATCGGAAAGGTTAAAAGGCGTTTAACCGTATTGATTAACCACGAATCTCTAAAAGTGGAGCAATCTGGCGGCCGTTGCTGCAGGCGGAGCTGGCCGCGACCCAATAAAAAAGCCCGCCGGCAAGGCGGGCTTTTGAACCGATGTTGGAGGGAGATCAGGCGGCGCTGCGCGTTTCCGAAATGACCTCGACGATGTCGTTGACCACGGACTCGACAAGCTGCGGGTCGTCGCCCTCCGCCATGACGCGGATGAGCGGCTCCGTGCCGGATGGCCGGATGACCAGGCGCCCGGCCTTGCCGAGGCGATTGCGCGCATCTTCGATCGCCGCCTTGACCGGCGCCTCCTCCAGCGGCTTGCCGCCGGAAATATGCACATTCTTCAAAAGCTGCGGCACCGGCTCGAATTTCTTCGACAGTTCGCTGACCGGTCGGTTATGCCGCTTGATGCAGGCGAGCACTTGGAGCGCCGAGACGAGGCCGTCGCCGGTGGTCGAGAAATCGGACAGCACGATGTGGCCCGACTGTTCGCCGCCGACATTGAGTCCATGGGCACGCATGTGCTCGACGACATAGCGGTCACCGACCTTGGTGCGATGCAACTGCAGGTTCATGTCGCCGAGGAAGCGTTCGAGGCCGAGATTGGACATCACTGTCGAGACGACGCCGCCGCCGGCCAGCCGTCCGCTCTGCTGCCAGGATTCGGCGATCAGCGCCATGATCTGGTCGCCATCGACGATCGCGCCGTTCTCGTCGACGATGACGACACGGTCGGCATCGCCGTCGAGCGCAATGCCGATATCGGCGCGCACCTCGTGCACCTTCTTTTGCAGACCGGCCGGATGAGTCGAGCCGCATTCCTTGTTGATGTTGAAGCCGTTGGGCTCGACATTGATGGCAACGACCTCGGCGCCGAGTTCCCACAGCGCGTCGGGCGCCACCTTGTAGGCGGCGCCATTGGCGCAATCGACGACGATGCGCAGGCCCGACAGCGACATCGAGCGCGGCAGCGTGCGCTTGGCGAATTCGATATATCGGTCATGCACGCCGTCGACGCGTTTGGCGCGGCCGAGCCCATCGGAATCGGCGAGCGCCAGTTCGATATCCTTGTCGAGCATCCCCTCGATACGCTCCTCGATCTCATCGGACAGCTTGTAGCCATCGGGGCCGAACAGCTTGATGCCGTTGTCGTAATAGGGGTTGTGCGAGGCAGAGATCATCACGCCGATATCGGCGCGCAGCGAGCGCACCAGCATGGCAACAGCCGGCGTCGGGATCGGGCCGAGCAGGAAGACATCCATGCCGGCGGCGCACAGGCCCGACACCATGGCGTTCTCGATCATGTAGCCGGAAAGCCTGGTATCCTTGCCGAGCACGACGCGGTGGCGATGGCTGCCGCGCTGGAACGAGAGGCCGGCGGCCATGCCGACCCGCATGGCGACCTCCGCCGTCATTGGAAACTTGTTGGCGCGCCCACGAATGCCGTCCGTACCGAAATAATGTCCTGCCATGTTCGCCAGCTTCCCGATGGTTCTTTCCGAGCATCTCATGCCATAAAATGGCCCAAGCCCCGTCATCACATTGTATGATTATGGACGACCAATCCTTAGAAAATTGTTGTTTTGTGTGTTTTACGTCACGCTAGTGTGTTGATTTTCAAGTTCCGAGCCCTTGTTGCGGCAGCAGCATCAGAAACGTCAACTCAAACCTCATCTGGTTCCTTTGGGCTGTGGCAGTGTGGCCTTGAACCCGAATCCGCATCGTGCTGCTCCAGACAGCGGTGGCTCAGGTCCGCCGCAGCCGCCGATTTGACTGGCTGTCATTCGACGCAGTGTCCTCGCTGGGAACCAGCCATAGGCGCGCGCTCCGTGCAATGCACCCGGACGAACTTGGCGGGGAGACGGTCCCGGCAACGAATTCATCACCTTAAAGAAAAGAATGCACTTCTAAATTTGTCTCTACGCTACTTAGCATCTGGCGCAACCAGCCGTTGAGCGCTATTGCTGCACTGGGACATATCATGAACCGCCGCAGGGAGAAAACGCATGCTCATCCACCGACTTGCCACTTTGACGGGTCTTGCCGTCGCGACCTTATTCCTGGCGGCGCCTGCCAGCGCGCTGACCATGGCCGAGTGCAGCACCAAGTATAACACGGCCAAGGACGCGGGAACGCTTGGCGGGCAGAACTGGAACCAGTTCCGCAAGGCCCAATGCGGCACCGATGCTTCCGCCGCTACAACCGAACCTGCGCCAGCCAAAGCCACGGCCAAGGCTGCCGACACGACCAAGGCAGCCGCCGCCGACGATGCGGCGCCGGGCCTGACGGCGAAGGAGTGCAGCACCAAATACCAGGCCGCCAAGGCTGCCGGCACGCTCAACGGCATGAAGTGGAACGATTTCCGCAAGACCCAGTGCGCCGCCGGCGCGACGGCAGCCGCACAACCCGCCGCCAAGACCAAAGCAGCGGCGGCCAGCAGCGATGACGCAGCGCCTGGGCTGACGGCCAAGGAATGCAGCACCAAATACCAGGCCGCCAAGGCTGCCGGCACGCTCAACGGCATGAAGTGGAACGACTTCCGCAAGAGTGAATGCGCCGCCGGCGCAAGTGCAGCCGCACAACCCGCCGCGGCACCTGCCAAGGCGACGACAGCCGCCGCGACCGATACCGGCAAAGGCGTCAGCATGGCGGATTGCAGCGCCAAATATCAGGCTGCCAAGGCCGGCAACACGCTGAACGGCATGAAGTGGAACGACTTCCGCAAGAGCCAATGCGGCGCCGGCGCAGCCGACGACGACACCCTGCCGGCTCCCGATGCCAAATACACCGGCGATCCGCAACCGCCGACCATCACCGCCCCCCAGGGCGTGAAATTCCCGACGGCGATCTCCAAGAAGTATGCAACCGAGACCCCGGCCAAGGGCCGCATGCACACCTGTCTCGACCTCTACTACGCCAACAAGGACGCCAACACGCTGGGCGGCCTCAGGTGGATCCAGAAAGGCGGCGGCTTCTACAGCCTCTGCAACGCCAAGCTGAAGAGCTGACCGGCGCCACCATCCGACGACATGAGCCCGCGAGCCGCAAGGTTCGCGGGCTTTTTTGTTGCTGCCGAACACTTGCGAGGAGCGCCATCCGCGCGCAAGCGGCGCCGCTGCCAATCTGCCCCGCGTGGGGGAGATGTCCGGCAGGACAGAGGGGCACTGTCCAGGGGACTGTCCCGCCGACATCGATGGTCGCCAGCACGCGCGACGCTCGGTCGAAAAGGAGCCTGAAATAAAAAACCCGCCTCGGCGGGCGGGTCGTCAGCGCCAATTGGCACCATAACCTAAATTAGTAGCATAGCTGCCGGCACAAAGCAAGAACAAAACGTGGCACCGCCGACAAAAAATGCGAGCTTCATTCTCCGGCGCGCTTTGTCGATCTTCCCGAAATCGTCAACGAGGATGATAGAAGGCCCCATTCCCTTCGCGCTCCTCTCTGTCCTGCCGGACATCTCCCCCACGAGGCGGGAGATTGGCCGTCATCGTCACTTTCGCCAATTTCCAGCGATGCAGGAAGGGTCGCATTCCCCAAGAGAAAACGCCGCGGTTAGAGCCGCGGCGTTTCGAAGTCGATCTGTGCCGGGCCGGAGCCTAGCTTGACGGCTGAGGTTCCATGCCGCCTTCGGGCTCGGGGCCTTTCTTGCGGCGGCCGGACTTCGGCACGGCCGAGCCGCGGCTCGGCGGCGTGTCGTCGCCAAGGTCGCGCGCGGGCTTATTGCCGGCGATCAGCTGCTTGATCTCCTCGCCGGACAGCGTCTCGTATTCGAGCAGGCCCTGCGCCAGCGCGATCCATTCCTTCTTTTTCTTGGTCAGGATGGACCTTGCCGTCGAATAGGCCTCGTCGATCAGCCGGCGCACTTCGGCGTCGATGATCTGCGCCGTCTCTTCCGAGATGTTCTGCGTGCGCGCCACCGAATGGCCGAGGAACACCTCCTCCTGGTTGTCGCCATAGGCGACATGGCCGAGCTTGTCGGAGAAGCCCCAGCGCGTCACCATGGCACGCGCCAGCTTGGTCGCCTGCTCGATATCGGAGGAGGCGCCGGAGGTGATGTTCTCCTTACCGAACTTGAACTCCTCGGCGACACGGCCGCCCATCATGATGGCGAGGCGCGAGATCATGTATTTGTAGCTCATCGAATAGCGGTCGCCTTCCGGCAGCTGCATGACCATGCCGAGTGCCCTGCCGCGCGGAATGATGGTCGCCTTGTGCAGCGGATCGGCCGACGGCACGTTGAGCGCCAGGATGGCATGACCGGCCTCGTGATAGGCGGTCAGCTCCTTCTCGGCCTGTGTCATCGCCGACGAGCGGCGCTCGGCGCCCATCATGATCTTGTCCTTGGCGTCCTCGAATTCGGCCATGGTGACGAGGCGCTTGTTGCGCCGCGCCGCCATCAGGGCGGATTCGTTGACCAGGTTCATCAGGTCGGCGCCGGAAAAGCCCGGCGTGCCGCGCGCGATCACCTTGAGGTCGACATTGGGCGCCAGCGGCACGTTGCGCACATGCACTTTCAGGATCTTCTCGCGGCCGACGATGTCGGGGTTCGGCACCACCACCTGGCGGTCGAAGCGGCCCGGCCTCAGCAGCGCCGGATCGAGCACGTCTGGCCGGTTGGTGGCGGCGATCAGGATGATGCTTTCGTTGGATTCGAAGCCATCCATCTCGACCAGCAGCTGGTTCAGCGTCTGCTCGCGTTCATCATTGCCGCCGCCGAGGCCGGCGCCGCGATGGCGGCCGACCGCGTCGATTTCGTCGATGAAGATGATGCATGGCGCGTTCTTCTTGGCCTGGTCGAACATGTCGCGGACGCGGCTTGCGCCGACGCCGACGAACATCTCGACGAAGTCCGAGCCCGAAATGGTGAAGAACGGCACGTTGGCTTCACCCGCGACCGAGCGGGCGAGCAGCGTCTTGCCGGTTCCGGGAGGACCGACGAGCAGCACGCCGCGCGGGATCTTGCCGCCGAGCCGCTGGAATTTCTGCGGGTCGCGCAGGAACTCGACGATCTCTTCCAGATCTTCCTTGGCTTCGTCGACGCCGGCGACGTCCTGGAAGGTGACGCGGCCATGTGCTTCGGTCAAAAGCTTGGCCTTCGACTTGCCGAAGCCCATGGCGCGGCCGGAACCGGACTGCATCTGGCGCATGAAGAATATCCAGACGCCGAGGATGAGGATCATCGGCAGCCAGGAGATCAGGGTGCCGAACAGCGAATTGGAGCCGTCGGATTCAGGACGCGCATTGATGGTGACGTTCTTGTCCTGCAGCCGCGAAACCAGTGACGGGTCCCCAGGCGAATAGGTCTGGAAGCCGTTGGAACTGTCCGTGTAATTGCCGGAGATACGGGCGCCGGCGATGGTCACCGACTTGATCCGTCCCGCCGCGACTTCCTGCAGGAACTGCGAATAGGGAACATCGCTCGAGGCTCCACGCGTCTGCGGCGTCTGGAAAAGATTGAAGAGAGCGATGAGCAGGACCGCTATGATCGCCCAGAGCGCGAGGTTGCGATAATTCGGATTCATCAATTGTCCCGTTGGCGCCCGCTGGGCGGACACGCGTCGTGAGAGGAAACTTGGCCCTAACATAGGGAGAGCGTCTCCCATTGCCAAGCATAACAGCAGGTCTCGGTTAAGCTTTCGCCCGTGGTAGGCCGGCATTGTGGCCGCCGAACGGCACGGCTGGAACGGGCGCCGCGCCAAGCAACGCGGCGACGGCATCGGCCGGCGCCAGATCGAAGGACGGCAGGAAACGGGCGAAGGGCGCGACTGCCGGATATGCGGCGACAGCCGCCGGCATCGGGCCTTCCCCGGGCAAACCCGGGCCTTCCCCCAGCAAACCAAGGCATTCGCCATCCCGCCAGAGCGCCGGCTCGGCGGCCAAGGCGGCACGCACAAGGCTTGCCGGCGTGCCATGCCCGGCAATTGCCCGCTTTGCGGCAAGAGCCGCCCCGAGCGGTGCTATCAACAGCGGCGCGATCATCAACAATGCACCTGGACTGTCGCCCAATGTGATCCGTCTGCGGCCGTCCCACAGGGCATTGCCGGAAACCGCAACAGCCGGCGGCAGATCGCGCAATTCGCGGTGCAGAAAGATGCCGGTACGCCGGGCATCGACCACGGTCCGCGACAATGTGGCACAAAGCGGCCCGGTGCGGAACCGGCCGAAAAGAGCTTCGCTGCGGGCCTGGTCGGGAAGAAAGGCGGTGCCGCCGGTCGCCGCCAGCAGGATGCGCAGCGCATAAATGGCCGACCGGCTGTCGGCGGCCGTCGCAAAATCCCGATCGAGCCGGACGAGGCCGGCGGCCGGCCTGGAGGCCAAGCTGCGGATCAGCATGGCCGCGCGATGTCCCAGCTGCTCACGCTCGACCGCCGCCTTGCTGGCCAGCGCTATCGCTTCAGCCACGCTAGGCGTACCATCGCCTTCGGCAAGTGCTGCGCGGACGCGCGGCCGCTCGAAAGCGGTGTCGGCATTGGTCGGATCTTCGATCCAGGCAACCTGTTCACGCCGCAGGAATTCGCGCAGCTCAGCACGCCGCACGCGGAGCAGCGGCCGCACGATCCAGTGCCGCCACTCGTAGAGGGTTGCCGGCGCCATGCCGGCAAGGCCCCGCGCTTCGTCGCGCGGCCTCTCCTCACCTGGCCCGTCGTCACGTGCTTGCCGCATCAGCACGGTCTCGGCCTGGTCGTCGGCGGTGTGGCCGGTCAGGATCAGGCCGATGCCTGCCGCTTCGGCGGCCTCGGCGAGCAGCCGGTAGCGGGCTTCGCGCGCGGCGGCGGGCAGGCCGGTCGATGGTTTGTGCCCCGACCAGGCGAGGATGCGATGGGCAATGCCGCGCGCCGCGCACAGCCTGGCCACGGCTTGCGCTTCCGCTGCCGCTTGCGGCCGCAGTTGATGATCGATCGTTACCGCCAGCAATTTCGTTGCCGGGGCGTTACGATCGAGATGGGCTTTGAGGAGGAGGAGAAGGGCGGTCGAGTCGCTGCCGCCGGACACGGCCGCAACAGCGCCGTTGGAAAAGTCGATCCGCGAAAAATCCGAAAGGTCAGGCTCGCTGTCGAGCGTCATGCATGTCGCCCAAGCGTGGGCCCGGTTTTGCGGCACCGACACGCAACGGAAAAACTAGCACGCCGCGAGTGCCCTTTCCTGCTTGACCCGCTCCTTGAGCGCGCCGGAAATATCGGGGTAGCGCTTGCCGATCTCGCTGAAAGTGGCACAGGCCACGTCGCGCTGCTTCAGCCCGACCAGTGAAACGCCGAGCTTCAGCAGCATGTCGGGCGCCTTCTTGGCCTTGGGATAGTCCTTGCTGGCAGCGAGGAAAGTCTCGGCCGCATCGCGGTATTTCTGCTGGCCGAGCAGCGATTCACCGAGCCAGTAATGCGCGTCCGCCGCCTTGGCGTCCCGGGGAAAACGGGCGATATGGTCGCGGAAGCCCTGTTCGGCGGTGCTGTAGTCGCCCGACAGGATGAACTGGTAAGAGTTGCGGTAAAGCTCCTCCGGATCGTTGGTCGACGGGAGTGCCGCGACCACCGTATCGTCGGATTTACCGGCCTTGTTGCCGGCTGCGCTGGCGCCGTTGGCTGGGGCCGTATTCTGCCGCGGCGCATTCGCTTGCGCATTGCCGTCGGCTTCGACGACATTGCCGTTTTTGTCGACGGTGATGGTGCCGAACGTCTTGGGCGGCGCGCCGGGGATCAGCTTGCCGGGATCGCCGTTGGGCGATTCGACGATGACGTCCTCGACGCTCTTGTCGCCGGCTGGCGGCGCGTCCGCATCGGCCGGAGCCGGCGTCCCCGGCGCCTCCGCCACGTTACCGTCGCCGTTGGGGCTGTCGCTGCTGGGCGCGGCCTCGGACTTCTTCTGCTCGGCCGGCTGCTGCGCGCCTTGCGGACCGCCTTCCAGCTGCTGGAAGCGGAATTCGTTGTCTTCCTGCTGCTTGCGGATCTGCTCCTGCATCTGCAGGACCTGGAAATTGAGTTCCTCGATCTTGCCATTCATCTGCCGGAGCTGTTCCTCCAGCGCCGGAGTGCCGGTACCATCCTGTTGCGCGAATTGAACCTGATCCGGCTTTTTCTTTTCGCCGAAAATGCCGGGCAGTTTGATCGTCGGCAGGTGGAAGGAAAAACCGCTTTCCGATGACTGCCCGGTGCCGTTTGCCCCGTCAGCAAGTGTCGCGATACTTGATACGAGCAGCAGCGCAAGCGTGCCGCTCAAGACCGATCTGAAATGCATGTGCCTCTCGCCGTGAAACCGTTAGCCTGTTGCGCGCCCTTGCCAACCGAAGTGGCCAGGCGCCCTCGGCTCTTAACAGGACGTGAGACTTCGGCCAAATTTTGTTTGGAGCGGGCAGATATGAAAAAGGCGGCCTTTTGGCCGCCTTTCGCACCAAGTGTTGCATTTATGCCGATCAAGAACCGGCGCCGCCCAGCGTGGTTACGGCGCGGCGGTTCTGCGACCAGCAGGAGATGTCGTCGCAAACCGCGACCGGACGCTCCTTGCCGTAGGAAATGGTCTTCAGGCGCTGCGCCGAAACACCCTTGGCGACCAGGAAGTCGCGTGTGGCGGCAGCACGGCGGGCGCCGAGCGCCAGATTGTATTCGCGCGTGCCGCGCTCGTCGGCATGGCCTTCGATGACGATGGCATACTGCTTGTACTGGTTCAGCCACTGCGCCTGGCGCGACAGCGTCGTCTGCGCATCGGCGCGGATCGAGGACGAATCGGTGTCGAAGAAGATGCGGTCGCCGATATTGACGGTAAAGTCCTGGGCCGACCCGGGCGTTGCCGCGCCAGCGCCGTTGAGGCCGAGATCGGCGGCGCTGTTCGGCGTCTTCTTCGAGGCGCAACCGGTGATCGCGAGCATAGCGACCAGAGCGATCATGACCGGGTTTGTGGTAAGTGCTGCGATACGGCCCATGCCGCCTCTCCTTCGCAATTCGAGTGATTTCATTGATCGTCCAGTAACCACGTTTGGGTTAACCGACGCTCAAGAAACACGGTTAAAATTTGGTTTCGGCTGCCGTCCGCAACCGTTCTGCCGAGGGCTACTCAAAGGCGACAATGAGCGCGGACCGTAGGCGGAAATACGGCCAAAACATGAAAAAGAGGGAATTGAGGAAACTGAAGAACTGAGGAATTGAGGAAAGAGATCACCTCAGCTTCTCTATGAGATTGACCAGCATTCCGTAGATGCGGGCATAGGATTGCAACCAATCGTCGCGTTGCGCCTGTGTGATGTACTCGAGGTCGAACGCATACGAACTCCAGGTCTCCACCTCACTGCATGATCCTATGGCCATTGAAATGAAGCGTGCGAATTCGGGCTTGGAGTGAGCCTGTTTGGCAAAGCCTTCGGCCAAAGTGGCGCAGATCGCCTTGCTGGAACGACGTAGTTGATCGGCGAGCGCGTATTGCTCCATTTTCGGAAAAGCAAGCGTGGCTCTGTGTACCCCAAGGGAAACCGCATAGGCACGCTTATAGACTTCTAAATCCCTCGCGTGCTCGATGTAGACCCCCCTGCCTTCTCCATTCTTCAGTTCTTCAACTCTTCAATTCCTCAGTTCTTCAATTCCTTCTTCTTCTTCCATCACTCCAGCAGCGGCGACCAGGCCGGATCCGAGGCGAAGTTCGCCGTCGGGATCGACTGTTCGTTGCGGCCGGTGAGATCGACCGAAACAAGTTTTGGTCCACCATTGGAATCGCGGAAGAACATCAGCACCCGGCCGTTGGGCGCCCAGGTCGGCCCCTCCTGCTGAAAGCCGGTGGACAGGATGCGCTCACCCGAACCGTCGGTGCGCATGACGCCGATCTGGAATTCGCCGCCGGTCTGCTTGGTAAAGGCGATGAGATCGCCGCGCGGCGACCACACCGGCGTCGAATAGACGCCGTCGCCGAACGAGATGCGGGTCTGGCCCGAGCCGTCGGCGCCCATCACGTAGATCTGCGCGCGGCCGCCGCGATCCGAGGTGAACACCACCTTGCTGCCGTCAGGCGAGTAGGATGGTGAGGTGTCGATGGCGGTCGAGTTGGTGAGCCTGGTTGTCGAGCGGCTTCTCAGATCCATGGCGAAGATGTTGGAATTGCCGTCATCGCGCAGCAGGCTCATGATCACCTTCTGGCCGTCCGGCGAAAAGCGCGGCGCAAACGTCATGCCGGGGAAATTGCCGACCAGCTCGCGCTGCCCCGTCTCGATCTGCAAAAGATACACCCGCGGCTGGCCGCTCTCGTAGGACATGTAGGTGATTTCCTGCCGGTTCGGCGAGAAGCGCGGCGTCAGCACGATCGATTTGCCGTTCGAGAGATAGCGGACGTTGGCGCCGTCCTGGTCCATGATGGCTAGCCGCTTCTTGCGCGCATTCTTGGCACCGGACTCGTCGATGAAGACGACGCGCGTGTCGAAATAGCCCTTCTCGCCGGTTAGCCGCTCGTAGATCGCATCGGCGATGATATGGGCGACGCGCCTGGTATTGGCGTCGTTGGCGAAGAACTGCTCGCCCGACATCTGCTGGCCGGCAAACGTGTCCCACAACCGATACTGCGCGCGAATGCGGCCGTCAGCCTCCTTGCCGACACTGCCGGTGACCAGCGCCTGCGCATTGATCACCTTCCAGTCTTCGAAGCGCGGCGTGGCATCCGGGTTCGAGATCTTTTCGATGAAAGCGCTTTTGTCGATCGGCGCGAACAGGCCGGAGCGTTTCAGGTCGGCACTGACGATGCCAGAAATCTCGGCGCCGAGCGCATCGCCGCCCTGGAAGTCCGTGATGGCGATCGGCAACGGCTCGACATTGCCCTTATTGACGTTGAGCTCAACGAGCGCCCGCGCCGGCAGGGTGACAGCAACGGTCATACCCAGCGCCATCGCTGCGATCGTCAGGAGCGGCTTGAGGATGGATTTCATGTCTTCTCGCTTCTTTCGCTGATTCTGTGAGCGCCAGGCCTAAAGACCGAGCATCTCCCTGGGGTCAAAAGTGACCCGAACGTCGGACCAGATGTCTTGCTTGCCCGCCGGAACCTGCAAGCCGGCCACATCGCATTTCTGAACCGCGCGCACTGCACTTTCGTCAAACGGGCGGTTTCCGCTCGACTTTTCAACGCTCGGCCGGCCATCCAGCTTGCCGGAGGCGTCCAGATTAAACCGGACCACGACGACGAAATTCTCCGAACCCTCGAGCCCTGCCGGAAGCGTCCAGCAACCACCAAGCTGGGCCTCCAATGCCCCCTGCTCCGATTTCGAAAGCTTCTGGCCCTGATCCTTCTCGCCGCCGAGCGATGCCTGCTGGGTCGAGCGCTTGGCGCCGCCGCCGGACGGCTTCCGCTTGTCAAGCAGAGCCGAAATCTCGTCGGCGTTGAATTGCTTGTCGTCCGATTTCGGCCTGGATGAGGCTTCCTTGACCGGCTTGTCGGCGTCCTTGCGCTCCGGTGCCTTCGCGCTCTCGGCCTGGGCCGGCTGCGGCTTTGGCCGAGCCTCGGGTGCCGGCGCCGAGTCGGGAAGCTGCGCCTCCTCGGTTGGCGGTTGCTTGGCAATCGCCTCGGCGACGGCATCCGGCTTGACCTCGGGCTGCGGATCGATCGCGGCAGTCTTGTCCTGCGGCGGCGTGGGCGTCGGCTCCTTGGCCGGCGTCGGCTTGGGCTCGGTCTGCTTGACAGGTTCGGGCTTGACCTCTTCCTTCGGCTGCGGCACCGGCGCCACCTCCGTAGCAGGAATAGGCTTCGGCTCTTCCTTCGGCTTCGGCACGTCCTCGGCCTTGGGCTTTTCGACCGGCGTCGGCGCGGGTGGCGGAGCCGCCGTCATATCGACCGGCTTGGGCTTGGCCTCAGGCGTCGGCGGCTTGTCGGTATCGATGCTGTTTTCTCCGACTTTCTGGGCATCGGGTACGATGTCGGGACGCTGTGTCGGCAGCGGCGCCGGCTTTTCGTGCATCACGGCCTTCTTGTCGCCCTGCAAAACCTGCGAGACGGCCTCCATCGGCACAATGTCGACTGCGACCGACTCGACATCGGACGACGGAAGCGCAGCCGGCGCCGACAGCGTGAACAGCCCGAAGGCGATCGCCACCGTATGCAAGATCACCGATGTGGTGAGGCCGGTCCTCATCTCGCGTTTATTGATCCTGTTTCGGCAGTGTAATCAGGCCGAGGTTCTTGTAGCCTGCGTCCTGGATGAGACCCATCACCACCATCGCGTCGCCATAATTGGTGGTCTTGTCGCCCTTGACGTAAATGCGCTCTTCGTAGCCGGTCTTAGAAATCGCCTTCAGCTTGGCGATCAGCTCCTCCTGCGGGATTTCGGTCTCCTGTACGAAGATCTTGCCTGTGCCGTCGATCGTAATCGTGATCGGCTGGGTATCGGCGTTCATCGCCTTGGCCTTCGTCTCCGGCAGGGTGACCGGCACGCCGACCGTCAACATGGGTGCGGCGACCATGAAGATGATCAGCAGCACCAGCATCACGTCGACCATCGGCGTGACATTGATTTCCGATATCATCGCGTGATGGCGGCCGCGCCGCCTGTGGCCTCGACCACCGCGTCCTCCGCCACCCGCGCCTACAGACATTCCCATGATCGTTCCTCAGGCCTTCTGCGCGACTTTTTCATCGATTTGGCGCGAGAGTATGGCGGAGAACTCATCCGCGAACCCTTCCATGCGGACGGCGATCTTGCTCGCGTCGGACGACAGCTTGTTGTAGGCGATGACGGCGGGGATGGCGGCGAGCAGGCCGATGGCCGTCGCCAGCAGCGCTTCGGCGATGCCGGGCGCGACCACCGACAGGCTGGTGTTCTTCGAAGCGGCGATCGCCTGGAACGAGGTCATGATGCCGATCACGGTGCCGAACAGGCCGATGAAGGGCGCCGCCGAGCCGGTGGTGGCGAGGAAGCCGAGCCGCCCTTCCAGCTTTTCCATCTCGCGGGTCAGCGCCAGATCCATAGCCTTGTCGATGCGGGTCTGCAGGCCGAGCGGCGATTTTGCGCCCTTCTCGAAGCTCTTCTTCCATTCGCGCATGGCGGCGACGAAGATCGCGCTCATGCCGGTCGTCTTGCGGTCGGCGAGCGTGCGGTAAAGCTCTTCCAGCGACTGCCCCGACCAGAACACCTGTTCGAAGCGGTTGAGCGCCAGCCGCATGCGGGCATAGGCGACGAGCTTGTCGACGATGATCGCCCAGGTCCAGATCGAGGCACCAAGCAGCCCGATCATGACCAGCTTGACCACCCAACCGGCCTGCATGAACAAGGCCCAAATCGATAAATGCGCGCCCGGTTCGGCGAGAGCGATGTTTTCCATGTTACGTCCTTAAAGATTTTCGGGGCGTGGCTGGCGGCTGGCCCATGGGCATCCCTTGTGGTCCGTTCGCGTTAAGCTTGCGGAATAACCCCAAATGCACCGTTGGCGGCCTTTTCGGGGCAAATATTGGTGAAAGGAAGGCGCTTGGATTCTTCCAATCTTAACCAATCCCTTCATGGACCGTTATGGTTAAGGATGGGTTAGGACGTACAGCGCGGCGCATTGCCGCGCCCCGACGACCAGCCCGGCGATCCTCGCCTCGACCGGGAGCTCCGGATCTTCCGCCTCTGAACTCTTATTTGCGCGTTCCGGGCATGAAGGCTGCCACCCAATCCTTGGGAAAGCGCCGCGGCCGGCCGTTCTCGCCGACGATCGCCGCTTCGACCCGCGCCTCGACCAGCACTTCGCTGCCGCGTTTCAACTGCTGCGCCATGACGATGCGGGCGCCGGAAATGTCTTCGGTGCGCGTATCGATGGTCAGGATGTCATCCATGCGGGCCGAACCGCGGAAATCGATCTCCATGCGCCGCACCACCCAGACTATTTTCTCGCCATGCTTGCCATCGGCAAGCTCGGTGTGGTGGACGCCCGCCAGCCGCAGATAGTCGGTACGGCCGCGCTCGAAGAATTCGAGATAGCGCGCGTGGTAGACGACGCCGGAAAAATCGGTGTCGGCATAATAGACCCGCGCCATCAATCGATGGCCGAATTCCGTCAGCGCGCCGGAAAGTCCGGCGGACAATGCCGATTCACCGTGATCGTCCATTGCGCTGTCCTTTTGGCCCGACAGGCCCTGTTTCAAGCAACACCTGTTTTGCGCATAGACCGGCGATGATCAAGACCTGGAGGGCTGGGCCGGGGACTGCCAGCACCGAAGCCATAAGCAGCGGAACTTAGGGTTCTTCCTGGAACAGGCTGATCTGCTGCTGCGCCAGGTCCTTTGGCGCGTCGAGGCCGAGATGCCGCCAGGCATTGGCCGCCAGCACGCGGCCGCGCGGGGTACGCATGATGAAGCCTTGCTGGATCAGAAAGGGTTCGATGATGTCCTCGATGGCATCGCGTGGCTCGGAAAGCCCGGCAGCGATTGTCTCGATGCCGACCGGCCCGCCGCCGAAATTCCGGGCGATCATCGACAGATAACGGCGGTCGAGCGCGTCGAGGCCGAGCCCGTCGACCTCCAGCCGCGTCAGCGCCTCGTCGGCGACCTTGCGGTCGACATGACCGTCGCCGGCAACGCTGGCGAAGTCGCGCACCCGGCGCAACAGCCGGCCGGCGATGCGCGGCGTGCCGCGCGCCCGCCGGGCGATCTCCAAGGCACCGTCGTCGCCGAGCGACATGGCAAGGATGCGGGCGCCACGCCGCACGATCTGCTCGAGTTCCTCGACCGAGTAGAAATTGAGCCGCACCGGAATGCCGAACCGGTCGCGCAGCGGGTTGGTCAACAGGCCGAGCCGGGTGGTGGCGGCGACAAGCGTAAAGCGGGCAAGGTCGATCTTGACCGAGCGCGCCGCCGGCCCCTCGCCGATGATCAGGTCGAGCTGGAAATCCTCCATCGCCGGATAGAGGATTTCCTCGACCGCCGGGTTGAGCCGGTGGATCTCGTCGATGAACAGCACGTCGCGGTCTTCGAGGTTGGTGAGCAGCGCCGCCAGATCACCGGCCTTGGCGATGACCGGACCCGAGGTCGAGCGAAAATTGACGCCGAGCTCGCGCGCCATGATCTGCGCCAGCGTCGTCTTGCCGAGGCCGGGCGGGCCGACGAACAGCACATGGTCGAGCGCTTCACTGCGGCCCTTGGCGGCCTCGATGAACACTTTGAGATTGGCTCGCACCGCCGCCTGGCCGACGAAGTCGCCGAGCGTCTGCGGCCGCAAGGTCTGCTCGGCGTCCTCGCCGCGTCTGTCGGGAGCAATGAGGCGTGGCGAAAGGCTCATGCGCATACCGCCCGAAAGAAAAAGTTTGTATCGATACCGATCAACGTCACCCGGCATCCTCTCGTTCGTCGCCGTGCTCCTTGCCAACAACATGGCGGCCCACTGCATCTCTTACCACCGCGTCGATCTGTTCCAGCGCAGCAGGCCCGTCAGGTGGATCGCCTAGAAATCCAGCGACGTCGGCAAATTCGAGATTGCGCGGCGTTCCTATCAGGAGACCATCCACGACCGTCCCCGCAACAGTATCGCCTGACTTGAGCGACAACTCGTTCCGGACTTTCTTTGGAATCGTAAGCTGCCCCCTGGAGGTCAAGCTTGCATATCCGACCATGCTCTTGTTCCTAGTCGGAATTTATTTGTCGGGCAACGTCTCAGCGTGCCAGCTCCTTCAGCCCGAAGCGGATCAGCTTCGAGGCGTCCGCCTCTTCGCCTGCCGTCTTCAGCGCCGCCGCCACCGCATTGGCGGCGGTGTCGCGCGAATAGCCGAGATTGACCAGCGCCGAGACGGCGTCGGTGATCGGCGCCGAGGCGACGCCCTCGCCGAGCTCCTGCTTCAGGCCGATGGTGCCGGAGGCAGTGCCCGCATAGGCCGGCGCCTTGTTCTTCAATTCGGTGACGATGCGCTCGGCCACCTTCTTGCCGACGCCCGGCGCACGGCTGACCATGGCGATATCGCGCAACGCAATCGCATTGGCGAGATCGGCCGGCGCCAGCGTCGATAGGATGGCCAGCGCCACCTTGGCGCCGACGCCTTGCACATTGTTCATCAACAGCCGGAACCATTCGCGCTCCAGCACCGACTGGAACCCATAGAGCCGCAGCATGTCCTCGCGCACATAGGTCTCGATGAACAGGACCACCGCCTCGCCGGGCGGCGGCAACGCCGCAAGCGTGCGCGCCGAGCAATAGGCGACGTAGCCGACGCCATGCACGTCGACGATGCAGAAATCCTCGTCGATCTCGTCCAGCGTGCCTTTTAGCTTGCCGATCATTTGAGCTTGCCGATCATGCCGGGTGGGTTTCCGGAGAGATGATATCGAGGTCCGGGAAATAGCTGCGATAGCGCGCGGCATCGCGCGTCAGCAGCCGATGCCCAGCGACAACCGCATGGGCGCCGATAAAGAAATCCGGCAGCGTTCGTTCGCCAATGCCGCCGGCGCGGCGATAGCGCGAGTGCGTGAGACCAGCGAGGAAGGCTGCTTCCCACGGCAGGAATTCGCGATCCATCTTGAGCATGTCGACTGCTTGGCGAAGGGCCTGTTCGGTCGCAATCAACGGCGCGAGCTCGGACCAGACGATTGCATTGATTACGAGTGCGCCGTCGCGCCGGCATGCGGTAATCGCGGATGCCGACCATTTCGTCTCCCGTCCGGCAGGACCCCAAACGTCGATCAGGACATTTGTGTCAATCAATGTCGAGATCTTCACGTGGGCCCCTCAGCCATTCCATATATTCGTTCGCCGTCATGCCTCCCAGATCCAGCGTACCGGCCATACGGCCGAGCATCTGGCTGAATCTGCGCGAGGCTTCCTCCTCCGACATGTTTTCGTCGACCGCAATAACACGAGCCCCGTCCTCGGTGGGGACGAACTCCACCTCCGAGCCCGGGCCGATACCCAGATGATCCCGTATTTCCTTCGGGATGGTCACTTGGCCCTTGGTGGTAACGCGCATGGTAATACCTCGTTGGTATTACTTATTGCCCACTGGAGAACAAGTCAAGAACAACCTTATCCGGCCAGCGCCACCATCCTGTAGGCGATGCTCTGCCGGTGATGCGCGTGACAGATGGCGATGGCCAGCGCGTCGGCGGCGTCATCGCTGTCGAACGTCGCCTTCGGCATCAGCACCTTGACCATCATGTGGATCTGCTTTTTGTCGCCATGGCCGACGCCGATCACCGCCTTCTTGACGGCGTTTGGCGCATATTCGGCAACGACAAGGCCGGCACGCGCCGGCACCAGCATGGCGATGCCGCGTGCCTGGCCGAGTTTCAGCGTCGCTGCGGCGTCCTTGTTGACGAAAGTTTGCTCGACCGCCGCCTCCTGCGGCATCGCGGCATGCAGGACCTCGGCGAGCCCGTCATACAACTGGCAAAGACGCACCGCCAGGGCGGCCTTGTCGTCGGACCGCACCGTGCCGGAAGCGACGAAGCGCAGCGAATTGCCGAGGCTTTCGACTATGCCCCAGCCGGTGCGCCTCAGCCCCGGATCGATGCCAATGATGCGAATCGCTTCCCCCATCCGTCAACTTTAACCCCGGCGAGCAGCGATGCCAGCGAAATGTGAACAAACCAGAAACAGCAACCGAGTCTGGTTTAGAGAATGTTTGAGAATTCGCTCTGGCGAGACAGATAGCGTGGTTTTCGAGAACCGGAGCGGAGCGTACATAAGTACGCGAGCACCGGAAGCGCAGAAAGCTGCGCTAGTCTAGTCGTTTGAATAACTGTTGGCGCGAGCGACAGACGGTCCTCTGATCCTTTGGCGGATGTGACAGCCGTCTCGGTTTCAACCGCGCAATGCTGCCGCAACGACGCTCTCCAGTGGCGTTGTCGGTCGACCGATCAGCCGGCTCATGGCGCCGCCGTCATCGAACAACGCTCCGCGTGAGGCTGCAATGTCGGCATCGGCCAGGATAGCGGCGAGATCGGCGGGCAGCCCGGCGCCTGTCAACACGCCCTCATAGGCCGCCCCGGCAAGATCGTTGTAGGCGATCGCCTTGCCCGATTGCCGCGAGACCTTCGCCGCAAGCTCGGCGAGCGTGAAGGCTTGGTCCGCGGCGAGCTCGTAAGTCCTCCCTGCTTGATCCTCGCTCGTCAGCACCACGGCCGCGGCCTCGGCATAATCCTGCCGCGCCGCGGACGAGAAGCGCCCCTCATTTGCGGCGCCGATGAAGGCGCCGTGCTCCAGAGCCGCCGGGAGCGCCATCAGATGGTTCTCGGTGTACCAGCCGTTGCGCAGGATGACGGCGGGTAGGCCGGAGGCCGCGATGACCTCCTCCGTCTGCCGATGTTCGACCGCGAGCCTCGCGGGAGACGTGTCCGCATGCAGCATGCTTGTGTAAGCGATCAGCGAAACCCCCACCCGTTGGGCGGCCTTGATCACTGACCGATGCTGCGGCAAGCGGCCGCTGACTTCGGTCGAGGAAATCAGCAGCAGTCTATCGATGCCGGCCAGCGCCATCGGGAGCGTGTCGGGACGATTATAGTCCGCCTCCCGCACGACTACGCCGCGTTGGACAAGATCGCGGGCCTTTGCCGGATCACGAACCGCCGCAACGATCCGGCTGGCCGGAACTGTCTTCAGCAGTGCGTCGATCACGAGACGGCCAAGCTGTCCTGTTGCTCCAGTTATTGCGTACATCGTTCTGTCCATTTCGTGGTTGGATGGATTGAGAGCCTCAGATAGCGGCTCTCGTTACCCTCGGAAACCACGTATCTTGTAGTTACCATCATTTTCCGGTAACCAACTGGAAACTCTCATGGAAGATGCGCGATGGTCCTCAGGATGCGAACGAAGGTGAAGGCGCTTCCCGGCTGCCCCATGTCGAGGTGCATGGCGCTGCTTGGCGGGTGCTGGACACCCGAGGTGCTCTGGTCCTTGAGCGACGGCCCGCGCCGGTTCTCCGAATTGCGCCGCGATATCCCAGCCATTTCGGCGAAGGTGCTGACCGCCAGGTTGCGCGATCTCGAGGAGCGTGGCGTCCTCGCACGCCACGTGATGCCGACATCGCCGCCGACCGTGGAGTATGAGCTGACGTCATTGGGGCAGGAGCTGCTCCCAGCGATCAGGTCTATCGTGGAGGTCGGATCGCGCCTGCTGCTGCGTGATTCTCCCCGCCTGATGATCGCGAGCCCATCCCTTCGCGGTTAGTCTAGATGGCCGCCGGAGTAGAATTATGAAACGGTCTCTCAGCCGCGGGCGAAAGCCGTGTTGAGCAGCGTGATCTGGTCGGAGACCGGATTGAGGCGACGGCTCGACGGCGGCACCTCGGCAAGGCCGCCATAGATCTCCTCGTCCATCCGGCGCACCAGCGCCTGCAGCCGCAGCGAACGGTTGACGAGGTCGATGAAATCCTTCGGCAGCTCGGCCCAGCCGGGCGCCTCGTCATGCGCCGAGGCAGTGTCGAGACGCACCTTGGATTTTTCTGAGGCCACCTGATCGCGGGTCATCTCGCCGGAATTCGCCGCCCGCTGCAAAAGCAGCCACGACGCGACCTGCATCAGCCTGGTGGTCAGCCGCATCGATTCGGCCGCATAAAGCGTCGCCGCCAGCCTCGACAGCTTCTTGGCCTCGGCGCGGCCCTTGCCGTCGAGATATTCGGCCGCCTGCTCGACCAGGCCCATGCCTTCCTGATAGAGCGGCTTGAAGGATTGGGAGAAAACCCGGCGCTCCGCCAGCTTGATGGTTTTCGCGCTCGCCTTCGAAGGCTCGTTCATCGCTACGCCCCTGCACTTGCCTGACAGCCGGCCGATTCGGCTCTTGGCCGCCATATCCGGCAGCCTAAACGACTGAAGCTTGAAAATGCGCTTCGCTGCCAGCGAAGGCAAGCACATGTTTAACAAACGGTTAACGGCCGCATTTAGCCGGAAGGACGCCCATGCCGGCGGACAAAAAAAGAGCCGCGGATAAGGCGGCTCTCAGGAGTTTAACAGGGAGGCGTCAAACAAAGTGGCTCCAACCACTCGGTAAGAATCCAGATCACTGGATGGACATAGTAAACGCCTGTAAAGCTTAACGAAGCCTTAACGCGGGGCATATTTTTCGATCAAGCGCCCAGCATCTGTGCCGTAACAACACAGCTGACTGGCCACGGCGCCGTTCACACCACCGCCTGGAAAGTCGGGCGACGCGCTTGCGCCATGTTTCCTCCAGATCGTGACCGACATACCGAAACAGATCCGCTCGCCGCGCGACATCGTTCCGAAACAGGCGCCGCGGTAAACGCCCGCTCCTCGCAACGAGGCGGAGCAAACCTTGCGCTCCGGCAAATCATCAAATCTCTCAAGGAGCGAATAATGGACTGGTACTCGGCCGTTAAATTTCTGCACATCGTCTCGGCGATCCTCTGGGTTGGCGGCGGCTTCACGCTGATGCTGCTCGCGGTACGCGCCGACCGCGCTGGAAACGTCGAAGGCATGCTGCAGGCGATGCGCGCTACCGGCGAGCTCGGCAACCGGTTCTTCGCGCCGATGTCGATGCTGACATTGCTTTTCGGCCTCATCATGTGCGGCTTCTGGGTCGGCTTTTCCGATCTGTGGGTGCTGATCGGCCTTGCCGGTTATGCGACGACCTTCTGCATCGGCATGTTCATCTTCAAGCCGACTGCCGACCGCATGGCAGGCATGATCGCCAAGGATGGCGTGACGCCGGCAGTGCTTGCCCAGGGCCAGCGCGTCCTCAGCGCCGCGCGCTTCGACTATTCGGTGATGCTGGTGATCATCGCGGACATGGTGCTGAAGCCGACGCTGCACGACATCACCATTCTGGGCTGCATGGCGTTCGTACTGGCAACCGGCGCCGCGCTCGCGCTTGGCAGGACGCAGCAGCTGCTGCCGAGTGCCGCCTGAGGTGTAAGGAATCCGGCGGCGGCCGAATGGGGCCGCCGTCTTACAGGAGGCCGGCGATGCCGTCCCACAGAAGCTTGACCGCGACGACCGCCACGGTCGCATAGGTGAAGGGATAGAACAGCTCCGGCCGCATCCGCCGCACCAGCCAGGCACCGGCGATTGTCGACAGCGGCGCCAGTGGCATCAGCACCGCCGACGCCGTCAAATTGGTGGTATCGAACTGGCCGAGCGCGAAATAAGGGATGAGCTTCAGCGCGTTGGTGACGGCGAAGAAGATCGCCGCGGTGCCCGACAGCACCTTTGGATCGAGCCTGATGGGCAGCGCATAGACCTGAAAAGGCGGGCCGCCGACATGGGCGACGAAGCTGGTGAACCCGGCAACAGTACCCCAGAAGCCGGCGGCGACGCGGTTGGGCTCCGCCGCGTGGCCGGCACCGTGGCGGAGTTGCAAATAGAGCCAGCGCAGCACGAAGATCAGGGCAACCGCGCCGACGATCAGCCGCACCATCTCTTCGGTTACAAGTGCCGCCGTCAGCCAGCCAAGGGCGATGCCGATCACGGCGCCCGGCATCATGTCGGCCAGCATCTTGCGGTCGAAGATGCCCCACCATGTCCACACCGAGACAATGTCCATCAGGCACAGAATTGGCAGAAGGATTGCGGCAGCCTGAACCGGCGGCATGGTCAGCGCCATCAACGGCACGCCGACAAAGCCGACGGCGCCGCCGAAGCCGCCTTTCGACAGGCCGACGAGGATGACGGCCGGAATAGCCGCGGCATAGAACCAGGGATCGACGAGCAGGCCTGACATGGGGAAGGGACGCTGGAGGGAAGGTTGAACTCTGAAATAGACCAGAAATGGCCAGACCGCGACCGCAAATATGTGGGCCACGCCACCGGAACCCGTCACATGTTTGGCATGTCGAGCGGCGGCGGGCGCCTCCGGATCGGCTGCGCCTTGATGATGGCGGTGCTGGTTTCGGCCTTGTCGGCGATGCGGTCGAGAATCCCGTCGAGCTCGCCGATCGAGCGGACGAACAGCCGGGCAACGAAGCAGTCATCGCCCGTCACCTTGTCGCATTCGCCGAATTCCGGGATTTCCTCGATCAGCTTCTGGACGATGTGCAGCTTGCCCGGCAATGGCCGGATGCGAACGATCGCCTGCAAGGCGTAGCCGAGCGCCTGCGGATCGATGTCGATGGTGAACGCGCGGATGACGCCGCGATCCTCAAGCCGTCGAAGCCGCTCCGAAACGCTTGGTGACGACAGCCCGACCTGCAGCGCCAGTTCCTTCAGCGAGGTCCGTGAATCCTTGACCAGGATATCGAGGAGCTTTCTGTCGAGCTCGTCCAGCATTTTACAATTCCAAGAAAAATCCGATGTTTACCTAATTTAATGAGGTTCATCATGCATATCACCGGCTAGAAGTCATGGAAAGACCCGATCCGCCGTGAGATTATAAAATCTCAACGGGTTTAAGGAGCATCCATGGACAACACGGTACGCGGCACGATCGAAATGACGGCGGCGATGGCGATCCTCGGCACGATCGGCTGGTTCGTCGTCCTTTCCGGCCAGCCCATCATGGACGTGGTGTTCTGGCGCTGTGCTTTCGGGGCGGTAACGCTGCTGATCATCTGCGCGGCGCTGGGACTGCTGCGTGGCAGGCTGTCGCTTCGCATCGTCGCGATCGCGGCTCTCGGCGGTGCTGCCATCGTTATCAACTGGCTGTTGCTGTTCAGCGCGTTTTCCCGCGCGTCGATCTCGATCGCCACGGCCGTTTACAACACGCAGCCCTTCATGCTGGTAGGTTTTGGCGCGCTCTTCTTCTCCGAACGGCTGACGGTGACCAAGCTGACCTGGCTCGGCATCGCCTTTGCCGGCATGCTGCTGATCGTGCAGGCCGCGCCCGATGCAGGCGATCATGGTACGGATTACTTTACCGGCATTGCGATGGCGCTGGCCGCGGCTTTCTTCTGGGCCGTTGCGGCTATCGTCACCAAGAAGCTCAAAGGCACGCCGCCGCACCTGATCGCCCTGATCCAGGTCTGCGTCGGCGTTCTCATGCTGGCACCCTTCGCCAATCTCACCCACCTTCCCGCCGATGCGCGGAGCTGGGTCATGCTGGCGACACTCGGCATCGTCCATACCGGCCTGATGTACATCCTCATGTACGGTGCCATCCAGAAGCTGCCGACGCATCTGCAGGGATCGCTGTCCTTCATCTATCCCGTCGTCGCCATCCTCGTCGATGTCGTCGCCTTCGGCCATCGGCTGCAGCCGGCGCAGATCGTCGGCGCCGCCGCCATCCTGGTCGCCGCCGCCGGCATGAATCTCGGCTGGTCGCTGTGGAAATCGAAGGTGCCTGCGTAGGGGCCGCAAGCGACCGGCGGGGAGAATTTCGGCCAACGGCAGCCATGCGCCGAGCCCCATAAAATCGTTGACGGCAAACGTGATCCCCCTGCCGCCTGTTCAACTCCCGCACTTTGCTCTATGCCGCAATGCAACCATCTTCGCCCGGCATAGGCGATAACCGGGACCGAACACCAATGAATGACGCAACGCCGCCCAACCGCTGCCGCATCGTGCTGATCGCGCCGCCGAACGTGCCGGCCGAGCGCATCGCCGCGGCCTTCGACGGCGGTGACGTCGCCTCGCTTATCCTGCCGGAAAACGGTATGGACGAGGCCTCTTTCCAAGCCTTTGCCGAACAGATCGTGCCGGTGGCGCAAGCGGCCGGCATTGCCGTCATCATTGCCGGCGACACCCGCATCGCCGGCCGCGTCCAGGCCGACGGCATTCATGTCGAGGTCGGCAAGGACGAGCTCGCCGAAACGATCGAACACTTCCAGGCCAGGATGATGGTCGGCACCGGCGGCGCCAAGACCCGCGACGATGCGCTGGAACTCGGCGAGGTCAGGCCTGATTACATTTTCTTCGGCCGTTTCGGTTACGACAACAAGCCTGAGCCGCACCCCCGCAACCTGTCGCTCGGGCAATGGTGGGCGGACGTCATCCAGATCCCCTGCATCGTCATGGCCGGATCGGATCTTGCCTCGGTGGAAGCGGTCGCCGCCACCGGCGCTGAATTCGTGGCACTGTCCAGCGCCGTTTTCGCCGACGGCGTCGATCCGAAGATGGCGGTCGCCGCCGCCAACGCGCTGCTCGACGAAACCGCGCCGCGCTTCGAGGACTGACGTGCTCTCGCGGAAAATCCTTTTCAGCGCCTTTCTTGCAACGGCCGTGACGCAGGCGATAGCGGCGGAACCCGTTCCGCTGCCGCAGCCCAGGCCGGATTCCAGCGAACCTGCCGACAAGCCGATCGCCGCACAATTGCCGCAGCCCGCCACCACCACGCCGTTGCCGTCGGCCGACACCATCAACCCCGACCGCTTCGGCGCAAAGCCGTCCGATGCTGCCTACGGCGCCTTTCAGCGCGGGCTCTACAAGACGGCCTACAACCTTGCGCTCTCCCGCGCTCAAAACGGCGATCCGGCAGCACAGACGCTGGTGGCCGAGATATTGTCGCGCGGCCTCGGCGTGCCGGTCGACGCGGCAGGGGCGGCGAAGTGGTATGCGCTTGCCGCCGAGCAGGGCGTCCCGGAATCGCAATTCCAGTATGCGCTGATGCTGCTCGACGGCCGCTACGTCAAAAAGGACGAGAAGGAGGCCTATGCGCTGATGCAGGCCGCCGCCGAGGCCGGCAACCGCCTGGCGCAGTTCAATTTTGCGCAGCTGATGGTCGAACAGGAGCCCGGCGATGCCGGTATTGCCAAAGCCGTATCCTATTACGAGCGCGCTGCCGCGACCGGGCTTGCCGACGCACAATATGCGATGGCACAGGTCTACGCCAATGGCGCCGGCGGCAAGCCGCGCGACGATGTCCGCGCCCGCGGCCTGCTGGCACAGGCCGCGCGGCAGAACTACGACACCGCACAGATCGATCTCGCAACCTGGATGATCGAGGGGCGCGGGGGGGCCCGCGACCTGAAATCCGGCTTCAACTGGATGAAGCAGGCCGCCGAGGGCGGCAATGTCGCCGCCCAGAACCGTCTCGCCAAGCTCTACATGAACGGCATCGGCACCGACCCGGATCTGATCCTCGCCGGTGCCTGGTATGTTGTCGCCCGCCGCGCCGGGCTGATCGACCAAGAGATGGACGATTTCCTGCAGGGCCTGACCGACGAGCAGACGCAGCAGGCGCTGCAACGGGCCAACCGCCTGCCCTGACCGCGGTCTCGCGACTCATCGCACCGGGCTCGTCAGGCGGGCTCATTGCGTATGATCGAGCACGACCTTGCCGAAGGGCGAGCCGTGTTCAAGGTACCGAAAGGCTTCGGCGGCCCGGCTCCATGGCACGACCCGGTCGATCACCGGTCTCAACCGGTTGACGACAATGGCGCGGTTCATCGCCTCGAAGGATTCGCGTGAGCCGACCGGTATGCCTCGCGCCCGGACCTGCCGGCGGAAGATGTCGAGCGGGTTGATGGCGCCGTCACTGCCGCCGAGATAGCCGATGACGTTGATCTGGGCGCTGCGCGCCGCTGCCCTCAGCGATTGTGCAAAACTCTGCGGTCCGCCAACCTCGATGATATGGTCGGCGCCGCGGCCATCCGTCAATCCCAGCACGGCCGATGCCCAGTCGGGGACGCTGCGATAGTTCACGCCGTCCTGCGCGCCAAGTTGCCTCGCCCGCGCAAGTTTCTCGTCGCTGCTCGACGTCACGATGACGCGCGCGCCGGCAGCGGCGGCGAACTGCACCGCAAACAGCGAAACGCCGCCGGTGCCGAGGCAAAGCACGGTGTCGCCGGGTTTGACGCTGCCCTCCGTAAACAGCGCGTGCCATGCCGTCACGCCGGCGCATGGCAGCGTCGCCGCTTCGGGGTCGCTCAGATTGGCCGGCGCCAGCACCGCCGCCTGTTCGTCGAGCCGGGCAAATTCGCTGAGCAGCCCGTCGATCGGGCCGCCGCGTTGATAGGAGGGCTCGGCCATCGCGAAACTGCCGCCGACCCAGCGTTGCCAGAACGTGCCGCAGACCCGGTCGCCGATCTTGAACCGGCTGACCTCGGCGCCGATGGCAACGACTTCGCCGACGCCGTCCGACAGCGGCACCAGCGGCAATGCAAACTTCGTGTGATAGCTGCCGCGGACGATCTCGGCATCGCGGTACTTCAGCGCCGTCGCCTTGACCTTCACAATCATCTCCTGGCGCCCTGGCTCAGGCATCGGCCGCTCGACCATTCTAAGGTTCTCGAGGCCGCCCGGGCTCTGCAATTCGATCGCCTTCATCGTCGTTCCTTTCCAGCTGGGTCCTGCCGGAGGAAAATCGCTTGCCATCCATCGGATTTCAAATTCATAATGTTCAGGATAATTATGCTTCTCTGACATGTTCGGGTGTGTCGTGCTTGAAGAACTGAAAACACTGGCGCTCTTTGCCGAGGAGGGTTCGATTCAGAAGGTGGCGCAACGCCTGCCATTGACGCAGCCGGCCGTCACCCGCCAGATCCAGCGGCTGGAGGAGATGCTCGGCACGGAATTGCTCGACCGCCGGCTAAAGCCGTCGCGACTGACCCCGGCCGGCGTAGAGGTGCTGGCACGCGGCAAGGACATTCTCGCCGCCGTCGACGCGCTGAGATCATTCGCCAAGGGCGACGAGCCGGGGGGCCTGCTGCGGCTCGGCCTCGCGCATGGACTTTGCGACAAAGCCGTGGCCGCCGCCATTGGTGATGCCGTGGCGCGGTTTCCGAAGGTCTCGCTGCGTCTGAAGAGCGGCTGGAGCCTTGAGCTGGCCGACCAGCACAAGCGCGGACAGCTTGACCTCGCCGTCATCCTGGACGCCAGCAATTCCAAAGCTGGCGACGGCGTTGTCGGAACCGAGGCCCTCGGCGTCATCGCTGCCGAAAGCACTGTCCGGCAAGCCGACGTCAAGACCATGCCCTGGATCCTCAGCCCTGAGCCTTGCGACGCGCGCCGGCGGCTGGCGGCTGCCCTGGCCGAGGGCGGCCACAGGTTGATGGTCGGCGCCGAGATTCAGGACAGCGCGCTGCAGATCGACTGGGTTCGTCGAGGCCAAGGCCTTGGCCTGCTGCCCAGGCGGCTGCTGCGGGAAAAGCTGCCTGAGGGCATTGCCCTGGTCGACGCTCCCGGCCTCGAGCTGTCGCTGCGAATTGTCGTCCTGCGTTCGCCGCACCTGCATCTTTTGAGAGAGGTCGCCGACGCGGTGACCGAGGCCGTCACCGCGACTGTCAGGACGGACTGAGGCCGCCACGCCGCGCTGCCGGGCCAGCTTCGTTCCCGCTTCATCGGAAGGCGCTCCTTGCCTCTGCTGGCGATTTGTGGTCTTGGAGGCGCCAAATTGCCCTTTGCGGCGATCATCTCATTTCCGGATCACCTCACCATGGCCAAGATCAATGGCAACGAAATCCGTCCCGGCAACGTCATCGAGCATGATGGCGGCCTTTGGGTGGCGGTCAGGACCAACACCGTCAAGCCCGGCAAGGGCGGCGCCTACAACCAGGTCGAACTCAAGAACCTGATCAACGGCACCAAGCTCAACGAGCGCTTCCGTTCGGCCGAGACGGTCGAGCAGATCCGGCTCGATCTGAAGGATTTTTCCTTCCTCTACGAGCAGGGCGACGCGCTGGTGTTCATGGACACCGAAAGCTACGAGCAGCTCGAATTGCAAAAGGAGTTCGTCGGCGATCGCGCCGCCTTCCTGCAGGACGGCATGATGGTGACGGTCCAGCTCTATGACGAAAGGCCGATCGGCATTTCGCTGCCCGACCAGGTGACGCTGACCATCACCGAGGCCGACCCGGTGGTTAGGGGCCAGACGGCAGCCTCGTCCTACAAGCCGGCGATACTCGAAAACGGCATCCGCGTGCTGGTGCCGCCGTTCATCGGCTCGGGCGAGCGCATCATCGTTGATACCAACGAAATCACTTACGTGCGCCGCGCCGACTAAGGCGTGATCCCAAAGAGTTGCAGACTTTTTGGATAAAGATCATGCGTCAAGGCAAATAGGCGCAGCGACAGGAAGAACAGCAATGGCGCGTTCCGCGATCCTCAATGTCATGGTCCAGGCCGCAATGAAGGCCGGCCGCTCGCTGTCGCGTGACTTCGGCGAAGTGCAGAACCTGCAGGTCTCGATGAAGGGGCCGGGCGACTATGTCAGCCAGGCCGACCGCAAGGCCGAAGACATCGTCTTTGCCGAACTCTCCAAGGCGCGGCCCGGCTACGCCTTCCTGATGGAGGAACGCGGCGTGATCGAGGGCGACGACGGCCAGCACCGCTGGATCGTCGACCCGCTCGACGGCACCACCAATTTCCTGCACGGCATTCCGCTCTTTGCCGTTTCGATCGCGCTGGAGCGCCAGGGCCAGATCGTCGCCGGCGTCGTCTACAATCCGGCGATGGATGAGCTCTATACCGCCGAGCGCGGCGGCGGCGCTTTCATGAACGACCGCCGGCTGCGCGTCGCCGGCCGCACCAAGCTGGTCGATGCGGTGATCGGCTGCGGCATGCCGCATCTCGGGCGTGGCCAGCACGGCAATTTCCTCATCGAGTTGCGCAATGTCATGGCCGAGGTCTCTGGCGTCCGCCGTCTCGGCTCCGCCTCGCTCGATCTCGCCTACGTCGCCGCCGGCCGCATGGACGGGTTCTGGGAAACCGGCCTGTCGGCCTGGGATGTCGCCGCCGGCATTTTGCTGATCCGCGAGGCGGGCGGTTTCGTCTCCGATTTCGCCGGGGGACAGGATGTGCTGAACGCCGGTTCACTCGTCGCCGGCAACGAACTCATCCAGCGCGCGCTGTTGAAGACTATCAAAAGGCCACTCTCAGCCGGCTGATAGAGGCACGCCGCGCTGAACCGCCGCAGTCGCAAAACCGCAACCAAAGCTTGAAATACTGTCCCGCGGCCGCCCAGATAAGGTGGCGCAGGATCATCGATGACGAACAGCCGGCCCCAACCCCAGAGCGAACTCTCCCAGCTCGACATTCCCTTTATGGGGCGCTGGCATTACTCGCGCGCCGAGATCATCGCCGACGGCATTGTCCACGCCGTGGGCATCGTGCTAGCGATCGCTGCCGGCTCGACGCTGCTGGCACTGGCCGCCTATCGAACCGGCCCCGGCGAATACGTCGCCGCCGCCTTCTATGTAGTCTCGCTGCTCACCGTGCTGTCGGTTTCGCTGGCCTATAATGTCTGGCCGGTCTCGTCGCCGGCGAAATGGATATTGCGGCGCTTCGATCATGCCGCGATCTATCTGCTGATCGCTGCCACCTACACGCCTTTCCTGGCCCAGCTCGGCGGCTCGCCGCTGGCCGTTTCCATGATCGTCCTGGTCTGGACCGCCGCGGCGGTCGGCATCGCCATCAAGGTCTTTCTTCCCGGCCGTTTCGACCGGCTGGCGATCGTCTTCTACCTAGCCATCGGCTGGAGCGGTATCGTTCTGGTGGAGCCGCTCGTGCGGACGCTGCCGGCGACATCGATCGCGCTCATCGTTGCCGGCGGCATCGTCTACTCCTGTGGCGTGATCTTCTTCGCCTGGAAGGGCCTGCGCTTCCACAATGCGCTGTGGCATGGCTTTGTCGTCACCGGCGCCGGCCTGCATCTGGCCGCCATGGTCGACTGCCTGGTCATCAACCGGCTTTGACCTCCGGTCGCGGACAGTGGCAATATTGCCAAGCGCCATTCAATTTCGTCACAATTCCGTTTAGAGTCGCAAACACAAATTGATCGGCGGCGACGGCATCGGAAACGGGGCACGGATGACTCTTCTCAGATCCTTCGGCATGGGCAGGCGCTCCGACGTTCTGATCTACGATCCGCACAAATTGTCGAGCCCGCAGGTGTTTCTGCTGACCATGGTGATCTTTCTGTTCATCGTGGCCTTTATCGCCGCCATCCTGACGCGCCAGATCTCGACCGCCTTCGTCACCAATCCCGGCCTCAACGGCCTGATCATCGGCGTGCTGGCGGTCGGCATCCTGCTGGCCTTCGTCCAGGTCGGCCGGCTGTTCCGCGAGGTGCGCTGGGTCAACTCGTTCCGCGCCGGCTCCGAAACCACCGAACCGGTGCTGCTGGCGCCGATGAAGGCGATGATCGGCCGCTCCTCGACGATTGCCTTCTCGACCAGTTCGATGCGCACCATGCTGGATTCGATCGCCACCCGGCTCGACGAAAGCCGCGACACGTCGCGCTATCTTGTCGGACTGCTGGTGTTCCTCGGCCTGCTCGGCACCTTCTGGGGCCTGCTCAACACGATCGGCTCGATCCGCGAAACCATCGAGTCGCTCGATCCCGGCACCGGCGATGCCGCGGCCGTGCTCGAATCCCTGAAGCAGGGGCTTTCCGCTCCGTTGGCCGGCATGGGCACCGCCTTCTCGTCCTCTCTGTTCGGCCTCTCCGGCTCGCTGGTGCTCGGCTTCCTCGACCTGCAGGCCGGCCGCGCCCAGACGCGCTTCTATACCGAACTCGAAAACTGGCTGTCCTCGGTCACCGACCTGTCCTCCGACATCGTCGTTGCCGACACGGCCAAGACCGAACCCTCCGAGGAAATCCGGCTGTTGTCGGAAAAGCTGCGCACTCTGCAGGAGAATGGCGGCGGCTCCAATCCGCGCGTCGCCACCGCCATGGCCAATCTCGCCGACGGCATTTCCGGCCTGGTCAAGAACATGCGCTCGGAACAGCAGATCATGCGCGACTGGGTCGAGGCCCAGTCGGACGAGCAGAAGGCGATGCGCAACACCCTGGAGAAGATCGCCGACGCCTTGAAGAAGCCTGGAGTGCATTGACGTGGCGTTGGCACGAGGCCGGCGCTCCGACCGCCGCATCGATTACTGGCCGGGCTTCGTCGATGCGCTGTCGACGCTGCTGTTGGCGATCATGTTCCTGCTGACGGTTTTCGTGCTGGCGCAGTTCCTGCTCGGCCGCGAGATCTCCGGCAAGGACACGGTGCTCAACCGCCTCAATTCGCAGATCAACGAGTTGACCCAGCTTCTGGCGCTGGAACGCTCGACGACGCAGGACAAGGAGGACACCCTTGCCAATTTGCAGGCATCGCTGTCCGCATCGGAGGCGGAAAAGAGCCGGCTCGAGCAATTGCTGGCGCAAGGCGCTGGTGCCGGCGATGCCGCCAACCAGCGCGCGACGGCACTTTCCGGCGAACTCGACAGCCAGCGCCAGATCAGCCAGCAGGCGCTGAGCCAGGTCGAGATCCTCAACCAGCAGATTTCGGCGCTGCGCAGGCAGATCGCAGCGCTCGAACAAGCGCTCGACGTGTCCGAAACGCGCGACCGCGAATCCAACACCAAGATCGCCGATCTCGGCCGCCGCCTCAACGTCGCACTGGCGCAACGCGTGCAGGAGCTAAACCGCTACCGCTCCGATTTCTTCGGCCGCTTGCGTGAAATTCTTGCCGACCGCGAGAACATCCGCATCGTCGGCGACCGCTTCGTCTTCCAGTCGGAAGTGCTTTTCCCGACCGGCTCCGAGGTGATCAACGATGCCGGCAAGCTCGAGATGAAGAAGCTTGCCGATGCCATCATCGAATTGCAAAAGGAAATCCCGCCGGAGATCAGCTGGGTGCTGCGCGTCGACGGCCACACCGACAACAAGCCGCTCTCCGGCACCGGCCGCTACCGCGACAATTGGGAATTGTCGACGGCGCGCTCGACATCGGTGGTCAAGTTCCTGATCGAGAACGGCGTGCCGGCCAACCGGCTGGTCGCGGCCGGCTTCGGCGAATTCCAGCCGCTCGACCCCGCCGATACCGAAGAGGCGCGCAACAAGAACCGCCGCATCGAGTTGAAGCTGACCGAGCGGTGATCTGCAAGCCTTTGGCTTGTATCATGCGCCAGGTCGGGCCGGCTCGAGCCGGCTCAAGTCGGCGGCATTTAGGGCACTGGTGCGGCAGCGGCAAGAGCTGAAAAAATTACCATTTTTTAATTACACTTTGCCGCCGTGGCCTTTAGCCTTGGTCATGGGCCGAGAACCGCCGGCGGTGGAACCGCTCATCGCGACGCGACGGAACCTGACGGCCCGCGGCCGGAAGGCAGGACCCTCCCAACCACCGCCTTCCCCAGTAAAGGAGACGCAACCATGCGCTTCTTCGCTCCCAGGAATCTCAGGACTGCTACGCTCGCCACACTTTTCCTCGCCGTTCCATTTGCTGGCGCTTACGCCGGCCCGCGTGAGACGGCCTTGATCAATCAGATCCAGAGCGTGGAGACGGGTATCCAGGGCGCCATCCGGGCGAACAAGCTCGAGCCGGGCGAGGCACGTGACTTGCGCACGCAGGTCGCTCAACTCGATCGGGCCGCCCAGAGGGCCGCTCGCCGTGGAACGATGCCGAGCACGCAATATCAGCAGTTGATGGCGCAGCTCGACGATATCAGCCAAAAGCTGCGCGCTGACACCGGCAGTGCCTTCCTCATCGGCAACGGCGCCGATGGCGGATACTATCCCAACGGCTATGGCCCAACTTATCCAGGCGGCTGAAATCGGCCGCAGTGCCGGGCGCTGTGGCAATTGATTTTGCCCATGATCCTTTTCCAGCTTTCGGTTCAGGGATCATGCGCTAGTCCAACGCCAGCGCAATCAGCGCCAGTACTGCCGGCACTGTCTCGATGAACAGGGATTTTGCGCCCGCCGTTGCCGCCGTAAAGGCCGGCGACGGCGACGCAGAGCAAGAAGAAGACTACTGAAAACCGGCTTCGCCGAGGTAAAGCCCCAGGTCAGGCCGGCTGCGAGAAAGCCGTCGTAAAGCCCTGATTGGCCGCGAGGACTTTCGAGGCACTGGCGAATTCCGGCGTCAGCCTGAATACCATATGGCCGCGCGGCGTGTCCCACAGCACCATCTCCAGATAGGCGATGCAGAGGTGGATCACGGCCACCAGCCCGACCAGCACATTGGCGATCACGTTTCGTCTCCCCCATCGCGGTCTGCCGCCGCCGGACGACATTGATCACGCACGCCACCGCTTCCGCGAGGTGCCTTTCGACCGTTGCGGCCGGCAGTCGATGCATCGGTCGCGGACGGTCTTCAGGGGTTGCCAACAGTTTTGCATTGGTATCTTTTCCCGCCGTCAAATCAGCGGAACCCACAATGTCCTTTCAAAAACTCGACGACCTCGGCCACAAGCTCGAAGCACTGGAACACGCCCTCGCCATCCTCGGCGCCGACGAGGCGACCCATATGGCGGTCGGCGGCGGCGAGAAGCGCGCAGAGGCAATGTCGGTGCTTGCCGGCATGCACCATGCCCGGGCGACTGCGCCGGAGATTGCCGACTGGATCGCGGCGGCCGAGCAGGAGGCGCTGAACGAAGAGCAGCAGGCCGCGGTCAGGGAATTCCGCCGGCAATATACCAACCTGACCTGCCTGCCGGTCGAGTTCGTCGAGCGCCAGACGACCGCGCGCATGCGCTCCGAGCAGCTGTGGCGCGACCTGCGCGCCAAGAACGACTGGGCCGGCTTCCTGCCGGCGCTGGAAGGCGTCGTGGCGCTGGTCCGCGAGGAGGCGGCCCTTCGCGCCGAGGTGCTCGGGCTCGAGCCTTACGACGCGCTGATGGAGCAATATGATCCGGGCAATCGCGCCGCCGACATCACGCCTGTGTTTGTCGAGTTGAAGACCTTCCTGAAAGGCTTCGTGCCGGAGGCACTGGCCGTGCAGGAAGAGCGGCTGGCGAAACATCCGCTGAAGCCGCTTTCCGGCAGCTACCCCTTGGACAAGCAGCGCGAGCTCGGCCTCGCCATGATGGCGGCAGTCGGCTTCGACCTCACCCACGGCTCGCTGTCGGTTTCGCACCATCCCTTCTGCGGCGGCGTGCCGAGCGACGTGCGCATCACCACCCGCTACAAGACCTCGGATTTCCTGTCGGCGCTGATGGGCGTGCTGCACGAGACCGGCCATGCGCTGTACGAGCAGAACCTGCCGAAGGCGTGGGCGCACTGGCCTCTGGGCAGAGCGCGCGGCATGGCGGTGCATGAAAGCCAGAGCCTGTTCGTCGAAAAGCAGATCGGCCGCAATCCAGAATTCTGGCGCTGGGCGCTGCCGGTGGTCGAAAGACACCTCGGCGAGCGCTGGACGATCGACGACATCCTGCCGCATGTGCACCGGGTCGAGCGCGGCCTGATCCGCGTCGATGCCGACGAGGTCACCTATCCGCTGCACGTCATCCTGCGCTACGAGCTGGAGCAGGAGCTTGTCTCGGGACGGCTGGAAGCAGCCGACCTGCCCGAAGCCTGGGATGCCAAGATGTGCGATTATCTCGGCCTGTCGACATCAGACAATCCGGCTGACGGTCCGATGCAGGACGTCCACTGGCCGGGTGCCGCCTTCGGCTATTTCCCCTCCTACACGCTGGGCGCCATGATGGCGGCGCAGCAATGGGCGGCGCTGACCAGGGATCATCCTTCAGCCGACGAAGACCTCGCCAACGGAGATTTTGCCGCGATCAACGACTGGCGCCGCAAAAGGATCTGGTCGCAAGGCTCGCGCTGGTCGACACCGGAACTGCTCGAACGCGCTACCGGCGAAAAGCTCAATGCCGTGCATTTCACCGATCACCTGAAGAAGCGGTACGGGAACTGAGCCGCTTCGTCTATTCCAGGTTCTTGCCGCGGTGACTGCAGAAATCCGCGAAACTGGCCTTTACTTTGGTGGGAAAGCCTCTGAAAAAGGAGTTCTTCCAAGTTGGGCGAGCGTAGATGTCTGTCCGTTACAGTTTTCATAGGATGAAGTCTTTCTGGCCCCGCTTGGTATTTTTCATCTTATTGATCGGCCTGAGTTCTCCGGCCATGGCCGACGACATGGTTCTCAAGGGTCCGGCAGAAAGCTGGGTAAAGCAGCTTGATATTCCGGCTGCCGATCCCACCCGATCGGATCAAATCAAGAATGGCGTTTCATGGCTGCTCTCGGACGACCAGATCAAGCATCGCGCCGGCGGCTATGTCGAGTACTCGCGCACCGTCTATAAGATCGTCGACCGTCCCGGCCTGGATCGTGGCGCGAGTATCGATCTGCAGTTCGATCCGTCCCGGCACAAGGTCACGCTCAACCATCTTCACATCATCCGCGATGGTGCCGTTCTGGACCGGCTGGAAGGCGCCGAATTCGACATCTTCCGCAGGGAAAGAGACGCCGAGAAGGGTGTCTTCGACGGCTGGCTGACAGCACATGTCAACATCGATGATGTGCGCACCGGCGACATCGTCGACTACGGGTCGACCTATGAGATAACGCCGCTGGTCGGCAAGGACCTTTTCTTCAAGAATTTCTCCACCGAATGGGAAGAGCCGGTAGCGCTTATCCGCACAAGCATCATTTGGCCTTCGGACCAGCCGCTCCAGATCAAGACAAGGGGAACCCGACTCACGCCCTCAATCTCCCCGACTGGACCGGACACCACCTATCTATGGGAGATTCCAAACCCGAAACCGGTCAATGTCGAGGACAACCTGCCCGTGACCTATCCAGGCTGGGGCTCCATCGATGTCGCGTCTACCGCGAATTGGCAAAGTGTGGTCGATGCCGTTGCGCCCTATTACAAGCCAGCGACCGTTTTTCCCCCGGCTTTTGCCGCAAAGCTCGACGACATCGCTCTGCGGCATCCGGTGCCCGAAGACCGGATGGTCGAGGCAATGCGGCTGGTGCAGGACCAGATCCGCTATGTAAGCCTGTCGATGGGTGCCGGTTCCTACGTTCCGCGTGATCCCGCGACGGTCATCCTGAGCGGGTTCGGTGACTGCAAGGACAAGGCCCTGCTGCTGGTTTCGTCGCTTGTGCGGCTTGGCATTGCTGCCGAGGTCGCCTTGGCCGATCTCGACGAGGGACGGGCCCTGGACCAGCATCTGCCGGCGCTCCGCGATTTCGACCATGCCATCGTCAAGGCAAGGATCGGAGCAAAGACATATTGGCTGGACGCCACGAACTATCTTCAGGGCGGCAGGGCGCACAATCTCGCACAGCCGGACTACGGCTTCGCTCTGCCGCTTTCCAGCAGCGGCGGGTTGGAGAAGATGCCGAGCCCTGTGCTTAGCAGCCCATCGATCCAGATCGCCGAGGAATTCGACTTTCCGCGGAAACCGGGCGATCCCCTCGTGCTGACGGTCTTCTCGACATATGAGGACGCCGATGCCGATTGGATGCGCGGCAATTTCGCCAGCAGGTCGCTGAGCGAGGTGTCGGACGCCTACCTGAAATACTACAACAAGCAATATCCGGGCATCCAAACCATCGCCAAGCCGGAAATCGTGGATCGGCGCGACGGCAACATAGTGAGCGTGAAGGAAAGTTATCGCTTGCCGGCGAAGGCGCTGGCGGCCAACGATCTGGCAAAGAATTTCCCGATCCGCGCGGCCGATCTCGGCAACAACTCTCTTCCAACCCCGACAATCGTCGACCGAACCGGGCCCGTCTCCCTCGGCCCCCAGTTCTACCGCCGCCACAAGGTGACCGTGCGCAACCTCAAGGCGAGGTTTTCCGGCGAGTCGATGAAAAACGTCGTGACGCCCTATCTGTCTCTCAAGGCATCCTGGTCCAACACGCCCACCGAATTGCAAGTTGAATGGAACTTTCAGACGCTGGCGACTGAAGTACCGGCCAAGGCGATTGCCGATTATCTGAAAACCGTCGATGACCTCGCAGACCAGGTTCGCTGGCAGTATGATTTTACCTATGAAGAGCCGCCTGCCGATGTGCAGCTCAGCGATCCGGCAAAGGAGCAGCGACAGACCGTCGCCAGCATGCTTTTGTTGTCGTTGCTTGTCGGCGTTCCCCTGTTCATCGCCTATCGACGCGGCAAACGCCGAGCTTTCGGTAGCTGAAGAATCTCGGCCGCCGCGGGGCACCATGATCCCGAAAAGTGGATGCCGGTTTTCGGAAAAGATCATGGTCAAACAAGAAGATGGAGCCTTATCCCGATTTCATCGGGATGGAGCGATGCTACTCGGCCGCGCCCCTGAAAGCACTCGCCCCGGTGTCGAACTGCAGCTTGGCCAGCCGCGCATAGATGCCGCCCTTGGCGACCAGGCTCTGATGCGTGCCTTCCTCGACGATGCGGCCGCCATCCATGACCAGGATGCGATCGGCCTTCAGCACGGTTGCCAGCCGATGGGCGATGACGATCGTGGTGCGGCCCTTCATCAGCCGGTCCAGCGCCGTCTGCACCAGCGTCTCGCTTTCGGCATCTAGCGCCGAGGTCGCCTCGTCGAGCAGCAGGATGGGCGCATCGCGCAAAATGGCGCGGGCGATCGCCACGCGCTGGCGCTGGCCGCCCGACAGCGTCACGCCGCGCTCGCCGACCTGGCTGTCATAGCCCTTTTCGAGTTTCAGGATGAACTCGTCGGCAAGCGCGTCCTTCGCCGCCGCCTCGATCTCGGCCTGGCTGGCGCCAGGCCGGCCAAAGCCGATATTGTCGCGCGCGCTTGCGGCAAAGATGGTGACGTCCTGCGGCACGATGGCGATGCGCGCGCGGATCGCCGCCGGATCGGCCTCGCGCAGATCGACCCCGTCGATGACGATCCTGCCGGCCTCCGGATCGTAGAAGCGCAGAAGCAGCGAAAACACGGTGCTCTTGCCGGCGCCCGAGGGCCCGACGATCGCCACCGTCTCGCCGGGTTTGACCTGAAAGCTCAGGCCATGGACGGCGGCGCGGTCGGGCCGGGCCGGATAGGAGAAGGAGACATCGTCGAAGCTGATCGCACCTCTCGCCTTTGCCGGCAGCGGCTTCGGATCGGCGGGCGCCTGGATCGCGGGTTTCTCGGCCAGGATCTCGGTCAGCCGTTCGGCAGCGCCCGCTGCCTGGGACAGTTCGCCCCAGACCTCCGACAGGGCGCCGAGCGCGCCGGCGGCGAACACCGAATAGAGCAGGAATTGGCCAAGCGTGCCTGGCGACAGCGTGCCGTCGAGCACGTCGCGCGAACCGAACCACAGCACCGCCACGACCGAGGAAAAGATCATGAAGATGGCAAAGAAGGTCAGAAAGGAGCGGGCAAAGATCGAGGCCCGCGCCGCTTCGAACGCTGCTTCCACGGCGGACGAAAAATATCTGGTTACAAGCTTCTCGTTGGTGAAGGCCTGCAGGGTGCGCACCGCGCCGATCTGCTCGCTGGCGTAGGCGGTGGCATTGGCCAGAGTATCCTGCGCCAGCCGTGACTTGCGCCGCACCGAGCGGCCGAAGGCGACCAGCGGCAGCACGATCAGCGGAATGGCCGCGATGACCAAGCCGGACAGTTTTGGGCTGGTGAAGACCATCATCGCCACGGCGCCAAGGCCGAGGATGACGTTGCGCAAAGCCACCGAGGCGGTGGCACCGACGGCCGATTTGACCTGTGTCGTGTCGGCGGCGAGCCGCGAGACGATCTCGCCCGACTGGGCCGTGTCGAAAAAGGATGGCGACAGTGTTGTGACGTGGGCAAAGACATCGCGGCGGATATCGGCAACGACGCGCTCGCCGAGCGTGATGACGAAATAGTAGCGGCTGGCCGACGCCGCCGCCAGAACGGCGGCCATCACCACCAGCATGGCGAAATATTCGGCAATGAAGCTGGAATCGGAAGCGGAAAAACCGTGGTCGATCATCCGCCGCACGGCCAGCGGCAGCGCCAGCGTCGTCGCCGCAGCGACGGCCAGCGAGACGATCGCGCCGATGACCATTTTGCGGTAATGCGTAATGTAGGGAAACAGGCGCTGCAGCGGCCTCAGCGAGCGCCTGCGCTCGTCTGCATCGCCGCTGATGTTCGCCATGACCGTTTCCTTTGGCCCTTTGAGGCTTGCGCCATCAATATGCGCTTGCCGCGGCCTTGTGATTCAATTCCGGCTGATGTATAGGCTCGCCGACCGTTTTAGAAGCCGTGGCTCCTCAATAGCTGCGGCTTCGAGTTTTAAAAAGGGGCGCATCGACGCAGGCTTCAGCCCGTCGGCAGCACCCGGCAAGCCAGGAACAGACCCATGAAGACCGATATCCATCCCGACTACCACACCATCAAGGTCGTCATGACCGACGGCACCGAATACATGACCCGTTCGACCTGGGGCAAGGAAGGCGATACGATGAACCTCGATATCGACCCCACCACCCATCCGGCCTGGACCGGCGGCCAGCAGACCCTGCTCGACCGCGGTGGCCGCCTGTCGAAGTTCAAGAAGCGTTTCGAAGGCTTCGGCCTCTAAGCCGCATTGGCATTTCGCAGATCGAGAAACCCGCCTTCGTGGCGGGTTTTTTGTTGGGAAAATACGGCCCTACTCGCCGAGCAACTCGCGCAGGGCCATCCGCTTGTAGGCCGCGACCAGCCTGTCGCCTTCTTGCCGCCCGACCGAGATCGCCAGCCGCATTGCGGCCTCGCCCATCTGCCAGATGAGAAACGCCGTCGTTTCGAGCGCTTCCGGATCGGCGGATGGCCGCAGCCGTTTCAGCACGGCTGTAAGGAATTCGGCGTTGGCCCGGCTGTCGGCAAGCTCGAGTTCGCGCAGCGCCTTGTCGGCCTGCGTGCCCGACCAGATGTCGCGCATCACCGGCTCCGCCAGGAACATTCCGTAGTAGATATCCACCAGTTCCGAAAATGCCCGGCGCAGGCCTTCGGCGTCATTGACCTCGGCTAGCGCTGCCGCAATGCAGGCCTGGCTTTCGGCGGTGTAGCGTTCGGCCAGCGCCCAGATGATCGCCCTCTTGTCGGGGAAGAACTGGTAGAGCGAGCCGATCGACACGCCGGCCCTCTCGGCCACCTCGCCCATGCGCATGGCGTCGCTGCCTTGCTCGGCGATCAACGCCGAGGCGGCGGCCAGCATGCGCTCGACCCGCTCGCGGCTGCGCTGCTGGCTCGGCGCCCGGCGCGGCGATGCGATCTGGCCGTTCTGTGAATCCGATACGGCAGAGCCTCCCATCACTGTCTCCAGACGAACAATCAACAAATTGCCTTGACTCGCAAAATACGAGGGTTTATCACGTTTTGCAAATATGAGGATTATTCACATTTGGTGGGCGTGCCAATCAAATTGCTCGAACCCCGAAACCGGAGGAACTGACATGATCATGAAACTGCTTCCCACCCTCACCTTCGTCGCTGCCATTGGCTCAGGCGTTGCCGGCGGCGTTTTCTTCGCCTTCTCCAACTTTATCATGCCGGCGCTCGCCCGCTTGCCTGCCGGAGGCGGCATCGCCGCCATGAATTCGATCAACATCACCGTGATTACGCCGGCATTTATGACCGCGCTTTTCGGCACCGGGCTGGTCTGTCTTGTCCTTGCCGCCGGCGCTCTTATCGGCTGGAGCCAACCGGGTTCGTTCTGGCTCCTCGCCGGCGCCCTGATCTACCTCGTCGGCAACCCGATCGTGACGATGATGTTCAACGTGCCGCTTAACAACGCCCTGGCCGCGGTCGATCCGGTAAGCGCCAACGGCGCCGCGGTATGGGCCACCTATCTCAGGGACTGGGTGATGTGGAACCATGTCCGCACCATCACCGCCATCGTGGCGCTGGGCTGCTTCATCTTCGCATGGCGGTGAATGCAGGACGGAAGTCCTAAAAGGCCGTCAGGCAGGGTCTTTTGACTTATGGCCCTTGCGGTCGGCATGGCCCAGATCGCGATCCGGATCGATGACGTCGCGAACCAGTTGCTTGAGCTTTGCGGCGTCGGGAAAACCGCCGTCACGCTGGCGGTCCCAGACCAGCGTGTCATTGCAGGAAATGGTGAAGATGCCGCCGGTACCAGGCACCAGCGTCACCTCGCCGAGATCGGTACCGAAGGTGGACAGCAGCTCCTGCGCCATCCAGCCGGCCCTGAGCAGCCACTGGCACTGGGTGCAATAGGTGATGCGGACGGTGGGCAGCGCGTGTTGGATCATGCCGCGCTGAGCTTTGCCAAGGTCTCCTCGTCGACCTCGAAATTGGCGTAGACGCTCTGCACGTCGTCGTCGTCCTCGAGCGTCGCGACCAGCTTCATCAGTGATTGTGCCCGCTCCTCGTCGACCGCGATATTGGTCTGCGGCTTCCAGATCGGCTTCACCGATTCAGCCTCGCCAAGCGCGCCTTCCAGTGCCTTCGACACTTCGCCGAGATTCTCGAAGGCGCAATAGATCGTGTGGCCTTCCTCGTCCGACTGGACATCGTCGGCGCCGGCCTCGATCGCCGCGTCCATCACCTTCTCGGCGCTGCCGGCCGATGCCGGATAGTAGATCTCGCCGACGCGGTCCCACATGAACGATACCGAGCCGGTCTCGCCCATCGCTCCGCCCGCCTTGGTGAAGGCAGCGCGCACATTCGACGCCGAGCGGTTGCGGTTGTCGGTCAGCGCCTCGACGATCAGCGCGACGCCGCCTGGCCCGTAACCCTCGTAGCGCACGGCTTCGTAGGTCTCGGCATCGCCCATCGACGCCTTGTTGATGGCGCGCTGGATATTGTCCTTCGGCATCGACACCGCCTTGGCGTTCTGCACCGCAAGGCGCAGGCGCGGGTTCATCGATGGATCGGGCGTGCCGCTCTTGGCGGCGACGGTGATTTCGCGCGCCAGCTTGGAAAACATTTTCGACCGCACCGCATCCTGGCGGCCCTTGCGGTGCATGATGTTCTTGAACTGTGAATGGCCAGCCATGGCACCCCTGTCATCTTCTCGGCTAGAGCATCTGCCGCCTGGTGAACCACCCGGCATCTTGCAAAAATGCTCGAATTCAAAATTTCAGAACGTCCTGCTGCGTCCCTGACGGACGGACGGCGCTCGCTGTCGGAATGGCCGGCTTATAGATAAATCGGCTCAATTCGTCCAGCCGCGCCATTGCTGCCGGCACGCAAGGCTTTCAAGATCCGAAAATCGGCAGGCTTCGGCAAACCTTTCATCCCTCAAGATCGGATTTCAGCCGGTCGAGGATGCCGATCGCGTGCGTGGCATATTGACTGATCCAGCGGTCGTGGATGTGCTTGATCGGCAGCGCGTTGAGATGGTTCCAGCGTTCGCGGCCCTCGCGCCGCGCCACGACCAGGTCGGCCTCCTCCAGCACCTTCAGGTGCAGCATGACCGTGCAGCGGTCCATGTCGGGGAAGGCATCGCACAACATGCCGGTGGTCTGCGGCGCATCCTTCAGCCGGTCCAGCAACGCACGCCGGCGCGGATGCGCCAGCGCCTTGAAAACATTGTCGTCTCGCGATTGGCTTGACATGTTATATTTCTATAACATATCCTTGAGCCATTCAAGGAAGGAGCTGTGGATATGTCTCTTGGATTCAGGGTTTCTGGCCGCATCGGCAAACCCGTCGCCGAAGTCTTCGATGCGGTCATCAATCCGAAGAAACTTAGCGGCTACTTCACCACGATCGGCGGCGCCAGCGCACTGCTGGTGGCGGGCGCCACCGTCATCTGGTGGGGCAAGGTTCCCGTCGAGGTCGACGAGGTGAAGAAAGACAGCCGCATCGTGCTGCGCTGGGATGCCACCGACGCCGACGGCAAGCCAGCCTACAAGACCCGCATCGAGATGAATTTCGAGCCGCTCGACGATGGCGGCACCTTCGTCACCATCGCCGAAACCGGCTGGCACGAGGACGCGGTCGGCCTGAAGAAATCCTACCTCAATTGCGAGGGCTGGTCGCAGATGCTGGCCTGCATGAAGGCCTATGTCGAATACGGCATCAATCTGCGCGACGGCTATTACCGCAGCGAGATGAAGGGCGAGCCGGCCAACGAGAACAACATCTGAGAGCAAATGGAGTAAGAATGACCGCGAAGATCACCGGCGGCATCAACATCGCGATGAAGGTCCCGCCACATCAATACCAGGCAACGATCGCCTTCTATCGCGACGTCATCGGCCTGAAGCCATTCACGGCCAAATCGCCGGCCATCGGGTTCGAACTCGGTCCCAATCGACTGTGGATCGACGAGGCGCCGATGATGAGCCAGGCCGAGATCTGGCTGGAACTGTTCACCGATGATTTTCCAGGCGCGGCGGAGCATCTCGCCGAGGCCGGCGTCGTGCGCTGCGATGCCATCGAGGCACTGGGTGAAGGCTTTCGCGGCGGCTGGATCACCAATCCGGCCAACATCATTCACCTCGTGCGCGAACCCGATGCCTGGTGAACAGGGCGGCGCCGTGGAAAGGAGGACGCTATGAAAATCCGTGAAACACCGACCGCCGAGGCCGGCATGCTGATAAGGCGGCCGGTCGCCGACGTATTCGAAGCCTTCGTCGATCCGGCGATCACGACGAAATTCTGGTTCACCTATGGCAGCGACAGGTTGGACAGCGGCAAGGAAATCAGTTGGGAATGGCGCATGTATGGCGTCTCGACGACGGTCAACGTCAGTGAGATCGTCGATAACAAGAAGATCGTCATGCAATGGAGCGATCCGCCGACCACGGTGGTGTTGACATTTACCGAGATGCCGGGCGCCACGACCTTTGTCGAGGTCCGCAATTTCGGCTTTGCCGGCAGCCCTGACGAGCAGGTCAAGCAGGCGATCGACTCGACCGATGGCTTTGCGCTGGTGCTCGCCGGCGCCAAGGCGTGGCTGGAGCAAGGCCTGACGCTTGGCCTGATCGGCGACCGCCATCCGAAGGGTGTGCCGGGGAATTAGGTCAGCCGCGGTGGGCTATCCTCAGTGCCCGCCGCCTTTTGCCTTCTTCCGCCGCCGCGCCAGCATGTTGAGCCCTTCGACCAGTGCCGAAAAACCCATGGCGGCGTAGATGTAGCCTTTCGGCACGTGGTAACCCATGCCGTCGGCGATCAGCGTCGTGCCGATCATCAGCAGGAAGCCGAGGGCCAGCATGACGATGCTGGGGTTCCTGGCGATAAAGTCGGCCAGCGGCCCGGCCGCCAGCATCATCACGCTCACCGCCACGATCACCGCGATGTACATGATCGCGATTTCGTCGGTCATGCCGACGGCGGTGATGATCGAGTCGATCGAGAAGACGAGGTCGAGCAGCAATATCTGGAAAATCGCGCCGGCCAGCGAAAGCTGCAGCGTCTCGCCCATCATGGTGTCCTGGTGATCATCGAGATCAACCGTGTGGTGGATCTCCTTGGTCGCCTTCCAGACGAGAAACAGGCCGCCGGCGATCAGGATCAGGTCGCGCCATGAAAACCCGTGGCCGAAGGCGGTGAATATCGGCGTCGTCAGTTGGACGATGATCGAGATGGTGGCCAGCAGGATCAGCCGCATCACCAGCGCGGCGGATATGCCGAGCCGCCGGGCGCGGGCCCGCTGCGCTACCGGCAATTTGTTGGTCAGGATCGAGATGAAGATCAGATTGTCGATGCCGAGCACGACCTCCAGCACGATCAGCGTCAGCAGCGCGACCCATGCCGTCGGGTCGGAGACAAAGGCGAAATGCGGCGCCAGGAATTCGACTAGCTGCATGGAGGTCGTCCCCTCTACGATCTAGAGCAGTTTCGCCGGCAATTGGGTACTGCAAGCGTCCATATCAATGTCACGACCAGAAGGATGGAGCCGTTTCCTCCAGCCGCGGGCCGCGGCGAAACGGCGCGATGCGTTCGGTCAGGCCGCTACGGTCGGAAATGTCGACGCCGACGCCGCACAATGTCGCCGGTCCGGTCGACGCCTCGAAGCGGCCTTTCGGCACCTTGGACAAGAACCGGTTGAGCGGCTCCTCCTTGTCCATGCCGAGCGAGGAATCGTAATCGCCGCACATGCCGGCATCGGAAATATAACCGGTGCCGCCATTGAGGATCTGGTGATCGCCGGTCGGCTGATGCGTGTGAGTGCCGACAACAAGGCTGGCACGGCCGTCGACGAAGTGGGCGAAACACATTTTTTCCGAGGTCGCCTCGGCATGGAAATCAATGACGATTGCATCGGCCTGCTCACCAAGTGGACAAGCGGCAAGTTCGCGCTCGCCGGCCTGGAACGGATCGTCGAGCTCGGGATGCATGAACACCCGGCCCATGATGTTGGCGACCAGCACGCGCGCGCCGTTCCTGGCGATGTAGACGCCTGAGCCGCGCCCCGGCGTACCCTTGGGGAAATTGGACGGACGCAGGAAGCGCTCTTCGCGCGGCGCGAAAATCAGCGCATCGCGCTGGTCCCAGACATGGTTGCCGGTGGTGACGACATCGGCGCCGGCCGAGATCGTCTCGCGAAAAATCTCCTCGGTGATGCCGAAGCCGCCGGCGGCGTTCTCGCCATTGACGATGACGAAGTCGAGCTTGAAATCCGAGATCAGGCCGGGCAGTTGTTCCCACACCGCCGTACGTCCTGTCTTGCCGACCATGTCGCCGAGGAAGAGAAGTCTCATATAAGCGTGATCCCGAACCGAAGGTCAGCGAAGCAAAAAGCTGCATGACTTTCGGAAAAGACCATGCGTCCAGGAACTTATCTACAATTTCGGCGCGAACCGGCGCAACCCGCTCTCGGTGAGTATTTCCGGAATGATCACGTCATGCGGCTCGTCCGGCACCAAGGCCACCTCCTGGCAGTCGAAGGCAATGCCGATCAGCCGCGGCTGCTGCCCCTTGTCGGCCAGCCGCGCGATCGCCCGGTCATAATAGCCGGCGCCGTAACCGATGCGGTGGCCGCGCGCATCGAAGGCGGCAAGCGGCACCAGCATCATTTGGGGATCGAGCACCTCGGCTTCCTCATGCGGCCCGACGGTGCCGAAGCCCATGTCGATCATCGGCGCGCCGCGCACCAGTTCGCGAAAAACGATGGTGGTCTTGTTGAGGATGGCCGGCAGGCAGAGCCTTGCCCCCTTTTCGCGCAAGGCAAACATCAGCGGCCGGACGTCGACTTCCGAGCGCATCGGCCAGAAGCCTGAGACGATCTGGGCCGGCTCGACCGTGATCCGGTCGCGCGCCGTCTCGGCCATTTCGAGTGCTGCCTCCACCCGCCAGAAAGGATCGAGCGCGTCGCGGCGCCCGAGGGCTTGGTTGCGGAGAGTTTTTTTCAGGTCTTTTGGGGATGTCATGCGCCGACGTTAGAAAAGGTCAGATTTGGATGGAGTTTTACGAGCGACGTTTTGGAGGAGCGGGGCGAGCTTTCGTTCGTGAGAGCACCGCACAAAGCGGCGCGACGACAAGATCCGCCAGACATTGCCTTTTCGACAGGTGACGATCCACACAACCGGTGGAGAGAGCGATCCCGGGAACCTACAAAGTAGGTGGGCGCCGTATGAGAAAACCCACGGGTCTTCCCAGGGACAGCTCCCTAGGGATCATTAAGGCCCCGGGGAAAATGTTCTCCTGCCGGGAAGCGCAGACCGTCTCCGCCAATATAGGCAGACGGCAGACCAAGCGCCAGAGAGACGACATGTTTCGAGTCTTAAATCGACGCAGAACCGCTCGACGAGGGTCGCGCCGGCAAGATCCCCGCTTTGCCAGCAGCGCCTTGCACAGCGAAGGCCGCCTCCTTAGGGTCGCGCGATGAACCCGGGAGCAAAAATGCGTTTTAAAGGCACGGCAGCCTATGTCGCCGACAAGGATCTGATGGTGGCGGTCAACGCGGCGATCGCGCTCGAGCGGCCGTTGCTGGTCAAGGGCGAGCCCGGTACCGGCAAGACCGAACTTGCCCGCCAGGTGGCGGCGGCGCTCGGCATCGATCTGATCGAATGGCATGTCAAATCGACCACGCGGGCGCAGCAGGGCCTCTATGAATATGATGCCGTCTCGCGGCTGCGCGACAGCCAGCTCGGCGACGAGCGCTTCAACGACATCCGCAATTACATCAAGCGCGGCAAGCTGTGGGACGCCTTTGCTGCCGGCAAGAAAGTCGTGCTTCTGATCGACGAGATCGACAAGGCCGATATCGAGTTCCCCAACGATCTGTTGCAGGAACTGGATCGGATGGAGTTCTTCGTCTACGAGACCGGCGAGACCATCCGTGCCACAGTCCGGCCGATCGTCATCATCACCTCCAACAACGAAAAAGAGCTGCCGGACGCCTTCCTGCGCCGCTGCTTCTTCCACTACATCCGCTTTCCCGACGTCGAGACGCTGCACAAAATCGTCGACGTGCACTATCCCGGCATCAAGCAGAACCTGGTGCGCGCCGCACTCACGCAATTCTATGAAATCCGTGACGTGCCGGGCCTCAAGAAGAAGCCGTCGACCTCCGAGGCACTCGACTGGATCCGCCTGCTGGTCGCCGACGAGATCGCGCCCGAGGACCTGCGCGCCGACCCGAAGAACGTGCTGCCCAAGCTGCATGGCGCGTTGCTGAAGAACGAACAGGACGTGCATCTGTTCGAGCGCCTGGCCTTTATGGCGAGACGGCAGGGGTGAGGGGCGGTCGGCCGGAAGCCGCCGGACAGCGCTTTCCCTTCGCTGGACCGTTGCAGCCAGCGAGGCGTGAAGGCAGCTTCGGGTTGCCGACTTCAGAGGGAAATGAAATGACCGAGATCACCGTCCGCCCGCTTGTGCAATCCGACCACGCCGATTGGCGGCGTCTTTGGACCGCCTATCTCACCTTCTACGAAACCAAGCTGCCGGAAGAGGTTTACGCCGTCACCTGGAAGCGGCTGTTCACGGCGGGCGAGTTCGAGCCGAAAGGCTTCATCGCCACCCTCGACGGCAAGGCCGTCGGCCTGACGCACTATCTCTACCATCGCTCCTGCTGGTCGCAGATAAACAACTGTTACCTGCAGGACCTGTTCGCCGACCCCGATGTACGCGGCAAGGGCGTCGGCGCCGCCCTGATCGAAGCGGTCAAGCAGGAAGCCGGCAAGATCGGCGTCAAGAACGTCTACTGGATGACCCACGAAACCAACACCACCGCGCGCAAGCTCTACGACCACGTGGCGCGCAGGACCGGCTTCATCGAATACGATCTGCTATGATGAGGCCAACGATTGAAATAATCACCTGTGCGCAATATATTGCACATGATCAGGGGCGACAGTGCCGCTGATCGAGACCAACACGCGCAAGATTGTCACGAGGCTTTTACGTGACGGCTGGGTGAACGTAGGCGGCGGCAAACACGAGAAGTACGAGCATCCGGAAAGGCCGGAGATCATGATTATCGTGCCGCGGCATCGCGAACAATCTCTGGGTGTTGCGCGGTCGATCGCCCGGCTTGCTGGATGGATTTAAGGACGAATCATGACGCACTATGTCGGAATTCTTGACGGCGCAGATGAAGTCTGGGGAGTGCGGGTGCCTGATCTTCCCGGATGTCACGGCGGTGGCGCAAGTCCCGAAGAGGCGATAGCCGATGCGACTTCTGCCGTTCGCGAATGGGCAGAGACACGAATGGCGAAGAACTTGCCCTTGCCCGCGGCGCGCACTGTGGCAGATCTGCTCCGACTGGGCGAAGTCGATAGCGCTGCCGGTGAATCCGCCGTGATGATCCCTGTGCTGATCGATTCCGGACGGCCTGTCCGGGCCAATCTGTCGCTCGACGCAGGTCTTTTGGCGGCAATCGACGAAGAAGCGGGTCGGCGTGGTCTGACGCGTTCCGCCTTTATCGCCAGCGCCGCACGGGAGAAGATCGAGGGACACAGATAAAGTCGGACCATGTTCATCCCCTTCTTCCTCGAACTGAAGGCAGCGCGGGTTCCGGTCTCGCTCCGCGAATATCTGTCGCTGCTGGAGGGGCTGGAGGCCGGGCTGGTCGACTATGATGTCGAGGGCTTTTACTATCTCGCCCGCGCCGCTCTGGTGAAGGACGAGCGCCACATCGACCGCTTCGACCAGGTCTTTTCGCACATCTTCAAAGGTGTCGAGGCGCAAGCTGGCGAAAACGCGGTCGATGTCGCAAACATCCCGGAGGAATGGCTGCGGAGGCTCGCCGAAAAGCACCTGACCGACGAGGAGAGAAAGCTGATCGAGGCGCTGGGCGGCTTCGGAAAGCTGATGGAGACGCTGAAGAAGCGGTTGGAGGAGCAAAACGGCCGGCATCAGGGCGGTTCGAAATGGATCGGCACCGGCGGCACCTCGCCCTTCGGCGCCTATGGCTACAATCCCGAAGGCGTGCGCATCGGCCAGCACGAAAGCCGCAACCGCCGCGCGGTAAAAGTCTGGGACAAACGCGAGTTCAGGAATTTCGATGACGCCGTCGAACTCGGCACCCGCAACATCAAGGTCGCGCTGAAGCGCTTGCGCCGCTGGGTGCGCGAAGGCGCCGAACAGGAATTCGACCTGCCCGGCACCATCCACGCCACCGCCGAGCACGGTTATCTTGACGTTAAGACACAACCCGAACGTCGCAATGCCGTGAAGCTGCTGATGTTCTTCGATGTCGGCGGCTCGATGGACGACCATGTCAGGAGTGTCGAGGAGCTGTTTTCGGCCGCCCGCGCCGAGTTCCGCCAGCTCGAATATTTCTATTTCCACAACTGCCTCTACGAGGGCGTGTGGAAGGACAATCGCCGCCGCCATGCCGAGGTGATTCCGACCTTCGATCTCCTCCATAAATATGGCCCCGACTACAAGGTGATCGTCGTCGGCGACGCCTCGATGAGCCCCTATGAGATCGCTCAACCCGGCGGCTCGGTCGAGCATTGGAACAAGGAGGCCGGCGCCGTCTGGCTCGGCAGGCTGCTGCAGCAATGGCCGAACGCCATTTGGCTCAATCCGGAAGACGCGAAGAACTGGGGTTTTACCCATTCGATTGCCATGATCCGCGATATTTTTGGCGGCCGCATGTTTCCGCTGACGCTCGCCGGCCTCGAAGCCGCGACGAAGCAACTTTCAAGGAAGCACTGAATGGATCCACGCAAAACAGGACGGTCGACCTGTTTCCTTTGCCTGCAATGCGGTGTCCAGTTCGCGGCGACAGCGACGCCGCCGCGACATTGCCCGATCTGCGAGGACGAGCGGCAATATGTGCGCTGGGAGGGTCAGGCCTGGACCACGCCGGAAGAGCTCGCCGCCGGGCATCGGGTCGTGATCAAGGATGATGCCGGCGTGCTCGCCTTCGGCATCGAGCCGCGCTTCGCTATCGGCCAGCGCGCATTGCTGGCGCAAACGCCGCACGGCAATGTGCTGTGGGACTGCATCTCGATGGTCAGCGACGTGGCGGTGGCCGAGATCAACCGCCGGGGCGGCCTGGCCGCCATCGCCATTTCGCACTGCCATTATTATTCGGCAATGGTCGAATGGAGCGCGGCGTTTGGCGGCGTGCCGATTTATCTGCACGCCGATGATCGTCATTGGATCATGCGGCCGCATCCGGCAATCATCAGTTGGGAAGGCGAGATGCGCGCCATAACCCCGTCTCTGACGCTCATCCGCTGCGGCGGCCACTTTGCCGGTGGCCAGGTGCTGCACTGGAAGCGCGACGGCGGCAATGCCATCCTGGCCGGCGACATCCTGCAGGTGACGCCGACCCGCCGTCATGTAAGCTTCATGTACAGCTATCCGAACTATATCCCGCTCAACGCGACGAAAGTGCACGGCATCAAGGCCGCGCTGGAGCCTTTCGCGTTCGACCATATCTACGGCGCATGGTGGAACCAGAACGTCATCGGAGACGCAAAGGCGGCATTTTCAGCATCGGTTGCGCGCTATCTCGCCGCCATCGCCTGAGGGATTCTTCGCGGCAGGATAGGAAATACGAGCAAACGCCGTAACAAATGCCTATTTCAGACGAAGTTGCGAAGGCAACCCAAATAGCGACATAAGCTAAGAGGAAAAAATGGACAGCCACACCTACCCCGTTACCCGCACCGATGCCGAATGGCGCGCCCGGCTGACGCCCGAGCAATATGCGGTGATGCGCAACCACGGCACCGAGCGGCCGGGAAGCTGCGCCCTGCTGCACGAGAAGCGCGCCGGCACCTTCTCCTGCGTCGGCTGCGACCAGCCCTTGTTTGAATCCAAGCTGAAATTCGAGAGCGGCACCGGCTGGCCGAGCTTCAACGACCCAGTGCCGGGTTCGGTCGAGACTACCGTCGACCGCAGCTACGGCATGGTCCGCACCGAATGCCATTGCGCCCGCTGCGGCAGCCATCTCGGCCACGTCTTCGAGGACGGCCCGCCGCCGACGGGTCTGCGCTATTGCATCAACGGCGTGGCGCTCAAATTCGAGCCGGCCGCCTGATCGTCAGGCCACAACCACCAGGATCAGCCACAACGTGGCGCCAAGCGTCATCAGCGAGGCCATGACGCCACTCGATTTTCCGGCAGTTCGCCAAACGGCAAAGGTCAGGAAGATATTGTAGGGCACCGGCGCGAAATGCACCGCCAGGACGAGCGCAAGCGGCAGCTTCAATCCTAGCAGAATGAGCGCCCCCACCGACGACGCGACGTTGATCGCTGTGCCGACAACGACCAGGTCGCGCCAGAACAGCCGATCGAGCGGCACGCCGCCGAACCAGCGTGAGCGGAAGAAGGCGGCAACGCGCGACATGATCGTCATCGATCGATCGGCTCCCTGGCTGCTCACCAGAGCAACCCTTCCACAAGGATTGCGTCTGGAAACCCTGCTTTATTCCTGACCCAGAACTTCGGCAATCGCGCGCTCGAAACGTGAGGCTTCCGTCACCAGCCAGTCGGTCATCGCCGGCCAATTGTCCTCGGCAAAACAATTCACCCGCCACATCGAATTGATGCCGAGGCCGTCGCAACTTTGTTCTGGCCTGAGCTTCAGCCTGTCTTCGATGGCCGGCTGGAACGGCTTCAACCGCGACCAGGCTTGCGTGGCACCGAACTTCTCGTTGCGGCCGAAGAAGACGCCGACATGATTGTGCGCAGGCGCGACATACATGGAAAGGACCAATGCGAAATCGGGCAGCCCACGCTGCCAGAACCACGGTCCGCGCCTCGCCAACAGAGCCCTTTCATCCGGATGCCGTTCCGCGAACAGCGTCCAGAAGCTGCGTTGGCGGAATTCAGAGGCGCGGCGGGCGCCAAAATCGAATTCGCTCATGGCTGGAATCCATGGTCAGAACCGCTTCTCCCGCGATCGTCTCCGGCGCCGAGGCCGGCCTTTACACCATGCCGAGCGCAGCCTTGTACAGATCGAGGATGGATTCCTCTTCCTGCCGCTCGGCCTGGTCCTTCTTGCGCAGCCGGATGATCGACCGCATCGCCTTGGTGTCGAAGCCAGTGCCCTTGGCCTCGGCGAACACTTCCTTGATGTCGTCGGCAATCGTCTTCTTCTCTTCCTCGAGCCGCTCGATTCGTTCGATGAAGGCGCGCAGCTGGCCGGCGGCAACAGTCTGGCTGGTCTCGGTGATGTCGTCGGCCATATTCTTCTCTCCGCGTCGTTTCTCGCCGCGACTCGGGGTGACCCGAGCGGGCGAATTGCAGCGGTTCGATGCCCGACCGGGCGCGGCGGGTCAAGGTACTATCGATGCGGCATGAAGGGCTGCTGCCAGGCGCCGACAAGTCTCTCTGATGCCGGCCTGTTTCACCCGAACGCGATCAGCAGATCCTTGGCATCGATCTGGTCGCCGGCCTTGACCAGCACCTCGGCTATGGTGCCGTCGCGTTCGGCATGCAACGCCGTTTCCATCTTCATCGCTTCGATCGACAGCAGCACGTCGCCGGCCTTCACCGCCTGGCCGGCAGCGACCGCAAGCGCCGAGACGACGCCAGGCATCGGCGCGCCGACATGCGCCTCATTGCCCGGCTCCGCCTTGCGCCGTGCCTTGGCAGCGGACGCGCCATGCGCCCGGTCCGGCACCTTCACCCGGCGCGGCTGCCCGTTGAGCTCGAAGAACACGGTGACCATGCCCTTTTCGTCGACATCGCCGATGGCAAGGCAGCGCACCACCAGCGTCTTGCCTTTTTCGATGTCGACGAAAATCTCGTCTTCCGGCTTCATGCCGTAGAAATAGGTCGGCGTCGGCAGCACGCTGACCGGCCCGTAGGTCTCCTGCGCGGCGGCAAAATCGGAAAACACCTTCGGATACATCAGCCACGACGCGAACTCGAACTCGCTGAGCTTGCGCTCGAGCTTTTCCTCGACCTCCGCGCGACTGGCCTTGAGGTCCGCCGGTTTGAGCAGCGAACCCGGCCGCACCGTGATCGGCTTTTCGCCCTTCAGCACCTTCTTCTGCAATGGCTTTGGCCAGCCGCCCGGCGACTGGCCGAGATCGCCGCGCAACATCGACACCACCGAATCCGGGAAGGCGATGTCCCTCGCCGGATTCTCGACGTCGGCGACGGTCAGGTCCTGGCTCACCATCATCAGCGCCATGTCGCCGACGACCTTGGACGACGGCGTCACCTTGACGATGTCGCCGAACATCAGATTGACGTCGTGATAGGTCTGCGCCACTTCGTGCCAGCGTGTCTCCAGCCCGAGCGAGCGCGCCTGTTCCTTGAGGTTGGTGAACTGACCGCCCGGCATTTCGTGCAGATAGACCTCCGATGCCGGCCCCTTCAGGTCGCTTTCGAAGGCTGAATACTGGTTGCGCACCGCCTCCCAGTAGAACGAGATGTTCCTGATCCACTGCGGGTCGAGGCCCGGATCGCGCTCGGTGCCCTTCAGCGCCTCCACGATCGAACCCAGGCAAGGCTGCGAGGTGTTGCCCGATAGCGAATCCATCGCCGCGTCGATGGCGTCGACGCCGCTCTCCACCGCCGCCAGCACCGTTGCCGCCGACAGGCCGGATGTGTCGTGGGTGTGGAAGTGGATCGGCAGGTCCGTCGCCTCGCGCAGTGCCTTGAACAGCGCGCGGGCAGCGCTCGGCTTTAGAAGCCCAGCCATGTCCTTGACGGCGATGATGTGGGCGCCTGCCGCCTGCAATTCCCTGGCCAGGCCGACATAGTATTTCAGATCGTATTTCGCCCGCGCCGGATCGAGTATGTCGCCGGTATAACAGATCGCCGCTTCGATCAGTCTGCCCTCGGCGCCGACCGCATCCATGGCCACGCGCATGTTCTCGACCCAGTTCAGGCAGTCGAAGACCCGGAACAGGTCGATGCCGCCGGCAGCGGCCTGGCGGACGAAATGCTGGACGACATTGTCGGGATAGTTGGTATAGCCGACGCCGTTGGCACCGCGCAGGAGCATCTGCAGCAGAAGGTTGGGTGCTGCCTCGCGCACCAGCGACAGCCGCTCCCATGGGTCTTCGGTGAGAAAGCGCATGGCGACGTCGAATGTGGCGCCGCCCCAGCATTCGAGCGACAAAAGCTGCGGCAGAGCACGCGCATAGGTGCCGGCAATTCCGGCAATGTCATAGGTGCGCACACGCGTCGCGAGCAAGGATTGATGCCCGTCGCGCATTGTCGTGTCGGTGACCAGCACCTCTTTTTGCTCGCGCATCCACGCGGCGAATTTCTCCGGCCCGAGCACGTCGAGCTTCTGCTTGCTGCCTTGAGGCACATTGCCGTTGAGATATGGCACTACCGGTGGCGCCGCATCGGCCTTTGGCTGCGGCCGGCCGCGCGTCTCGGGATGACCATTGACCGAAACGTCGGCAAGGTAGTTGAGCAGCTTGGTCGCGCGGTCCTGCCGCTTCACACTGGCGAACAGTTCCGGCGTCGTGTCGATGAACTTGGTGGTGTAGGAATTGTCGGCGAAGCTCGGGTGATTGATGATCGCCTCGAGGAACGTGAGGTTGGTCGCCACGCCGCGGATGCGGAATTCGCGCAGCGCCCGGTTCATGCGGGCGATGGTCTCGGCCGGCGTCGGCGCCCACGCCGTTACCTTTTCCAGCAGCGGATCGTAGAAGCGGGTGATGACCGCGCCCGAATAGGCGGTGCCGCCATCAAGGCGGATACCGAAGCCGGTGGCACCGCGATAGGCGGTGATGCGGCCATAGTCGGGGATGAAATTATGCTCGGGATCTTCCGTGGTGATGCGGCACTGCAGCGCGTGGCCGTTGAGCCTGATGTCCTTCTGCGCCGGAACGCCCGATTCCGCCGTGCCGATGGCAAAGCCGTCGAGGATATGGATCTGCGCCTTGACGATGTCGATGCCGGTCACCTGTTCGGTGACCGTGTGCTCGACCTGGATACGCGGATTGACCTCGATGAAGTAGAATTTTCCGGTATCGGCATCCTGCAGGAACTCGACCGTGCCGGCGCCGATATAGCTGGTTTCGCGCGCGATCCTCAGCGCGTAGCCGCAAAGCTCCTCGCGCTGTGACATTTCGAGGTAGGGCGCCGGCGCCCGCTCGACCACTTTCTGGTTGCGGCGCTGGATCGAACAATCGCGCTCGAACAGGTGCACGGCGTTGCCATGAGTGTCGCCCAGTACCTGCACCTCGACATGGCGTGCGCGCTCGATCAGCTTTTCGAGATAGACCTCGTCCTTGCCGAAAGCCGCCTTCGCCTCACGCTTGCCTTCCATGACCTCGCGCGCGAGATCGGCCTCGGAGCGGATGGCGCGCATGCCGCGGCCGCCGCCGCCCCAGGATGCCTTGAGCATCACCGGGTAGCCGATCGTCTTGGCGAGTTCCTTTACCGCCGCCATGTCGTCCGGCAAGGGATCGGTGGCGGGAATTACCGGCACGCCGACTTCGATCGCGAGGTTGCGAGCGGCGACCTTGTTGCCTAGCCTGCGCATCGTATCCGGCTTTGGCCCGATGAAGATGATGCCGGCCGTGGCGCAGGCCTCGGCGAATTCCGGGCTTTCCGACAGCAGGCCGTAGCCTGGATGGATGGCATCGGCGCCCGATAGCCTGGCGACGCGGATAACCTCCTCGATCGACAGATAGCTTTCTATCGGCCCCATGTCCCTGGCCAAATGCGGCCCGCGCCCGACCTGGTAGCTTTCGTCGGCCTTGAAGCGATGCAGGGAGTATTTGTCCTCCTCTGCCCAGATCGCCACGGTTTTGAGGCCGAGCTCATTGGCCGCGCGGAAGACGCGGATGGCTATTTCGGAGCGGTTGGCGACAAGGATCTTCGAGATTGCCAAGGACAGGGCTCCGGACGCGGGAAAGGGAACTGCTGGACATGATTAGCGCGAAAATGCTGCAGTGCAAACAAAAATGGAGACGTCGGCTAAACCGATTTAAATCCTTGCGGCTATGCGATGAAGCAAAAGACAAATGAAAAATGCCCGGCGCGAGGCGCCGGGCATTTTTTGGGCTGCAGGCGTTTGCCGGCTTATTGTTCGAAGTAGGTGTACTTGCCGTCGTCACCCTTCTTCCAAGTGTAGATGACGTAGTCGGGACGGGTGATGTCGCCCTTTGCGTCATAGCCGATGTCGCCGATGGCGGTCTTCCACGGGCCACTCTTCTTGATCTCTTCCGCAACCTTCTGCGCGTCGTCGGAAGAGCCGACCTTGTTGGCGGCGGCGGCGACGATCTGCAGCGCGGCGTAGGAGTAGAGCGTATAGGCTTCAGGCTCGAAACCGGCGGCGCGGAACTTCTCCACGAGTTCCTTGGCGTTCGGGTTCTTGCGCGGATCGGGAGCGAACGTCATCAGCGTGCCGTCGACGGCATCGCCGGCGATGGAGGCCAATTCGTTCGACACGATGCCGTCGCCGGACATGAACTGGGCCTTGAGACCCTGATCGGCGAGCTGGCGCATAATCAGGCCGGCCTCGGTGTGCAGGCCGCCATAGTAGACGACGTTGACGCCGGCATCCTTCATCTTGGCGATCAACGCCGAGAAGTCCTTGTCGCCGACATTGATGCCCTCATACATGGCTTCGGTCACGCCATCAGCATTGAGTGCCTTCTTGGTTTCGTCGGCGAGACCCTGGCCGTAAGGCGTCTTGTCGTGGACGACGGCGATCTTGCCGTCCTTAAAGTGCGCGGCGAGGTAGTCGCCGGCAACCTTGCCCTGCTGATCGTCGCGTCCGCAGGTACGAAACGTGTTCCACAGGCCCCGCTCGGTCAGCTTCGGGTTGGTCGCGGAAGGCGTGATGACGAGAATGCCGTTCTCGGCATAGACCTCTGACGCCGGAATGGTGACGCCCGAATTGAAGTGGCCGACGACATATTTGACGCCATCGGCGACAAACTTGTTGGCGACCGAGATGCCCTGCTTCGGATCCGACACGTCGTCGCCGACCTCGATCTTGATCTGCTCGCCGTTAATGCCGCCAGCCGCGTTGATATCGGCGGCAGCCTGTTCGGCGCCCTTCTGCAACTGCGCGCCGAATGCTGCGTTCGGGCCAGTGATCGGACCGGCAACGCCGATCAGGATGTCAGCCCACGCGCTGCCGCTGAACGCGACAAGCGCGGTCAGGGCGACGGCGGACAAAAGTGACTTTTTCATTGAAACGCTCCCATTTACCGAGTGGGCGTGGATGTTGCTTTCATGCGATGCCCACTCTTGCTCGCAGAAAGAGTACTTTGCCGATTTTCAGGCACTTGTCACGCCGATTCATCCCTGAAGCGCCGTTAATGATAAATGTCAACCTTTTGGTTTCCAGCTCAAAAGAGAGGCTCTTTCGTAAAGCCAATTATACTGCGTTACCATCTGGTTGGTGCGCGTGTATTGGTAGCCAATGAAGCCCAATATCATCAGCACGATGGTGTCGACCACGTAGTAATGCAGCGAAAACATCGTTCCGCCGAACAGCGCATGATGGATGAATCTTACGCCGATGCCGAGCCCCAGCATGTAGGCGAACAACTGGGCGAAGCTGCGCCACGTCTGCGCACATGCCTTGCCCGTCATCCACGCCGCCCAGCCGCCGAGCAGGCAGGTGACGAAGAAGAACTGCCAGATCGAGGGTTCCTCATAGACAATGCCCTGCATGATTGATGTCTCCTGAAACTCAGTGATGGCCGCCTTCGAGATAGGCGGCGCGCACCTCCGGATTGGCGAGCAACTCCTTGCCGGTGCCGCTCATCGTCACGTTGCCGTTGACCATGACATAGCCGCGCGTGGCGAGCTTCAGAGCGCCGAAGGCGTTTTGCTCGACCAGGAACACGGTCAGTCCCTGCGTGCGGTTCAGCTCGCGGATAGCGTCGAATATCTGCTTGACGATCAGCGGCGCCAGGCCAAGCGACGGCTCGTCGAGCAAAAGCAGCTTCGGCCGCGCCATCAGCGCGCGCCCGATCGACAGCATCTGCTGCTCGCCGCCGGACAGCGTGCCACCACGCTGGGCAATGCGTTCCTTCAGGCGTGGAAACAGCGTGAACACCTTCTCGACGTCCTCGTCATAATGCTCGAGGTTGTCGAGGCTGGCGCCCATTTGCAGGTTTTCCATCACCGTCATGCGCGGGAAAATGCGGCGCCCTTCCGGCGACTGGGCGATGCGCATGCGCGCGATCTCGTGGGTCGGCATCTGGGTGATGTCGGTACCGGCGAATGTGATGGTACCCGCGCGGGCGCGGGGAGCACCGAAGATGGTCATCATCAGCGTCGACTTGCCGGCGCCGTTGGCACCGATCAGCGCTACGATCTCACCTTGCTTGACCGTGACATCGACGCCGTTCAGCGCCCTGATGTTGCCGTAGTAGGTCTGGACGCCCTTGATATCGAGCAGCGTTGTGCCGGCCATTATTTCCGCCCTCCACGCCGATTAGAGGTGCCGGGAGTTTTTGACTTCACCGGAGCCTTGGAGGCCGGCTTTGCAGTGGAAGATTTTGCGGCAGAAGATTTCGCGGCCGATTTGGCTTTGGCCGGCGATCCGGACTTTGCCGCGGCACTCGACCTTGCATCGATCTGCCCGGCTTTCGAAGCGCCCTTTGACACGGTGACGCGTTCGCCCTCGCTGTGGCCAACCGTGTCGACAACCGGTCCGGCGAGATACGAAGACGATGTGCCTGGGCCGTGGGCCGCATCCGGACCCGTATCCAATTGCTCAATGACGTCTTCGTCGCCGACTTCCGTCAGCACCGTCTCGACGTCCTCGTCTTCGACGCCGAGGTAGGCAGCGATGACGCGCGGGTCGGTCCGCACCGATTGCGGGTTGCCGTCGGAGATCTTGCGCCCGTATTCGAGCACGACGACATGGTCTGAAATCTGCATAACCACCGCCATATCGTGTTCGATCAAAAGGATCGACGTGCCGGTGTTGTCCTTGATGTCCATCAGCAGTGCATTGAGCGCCGCCGATTCCTTCGGATTAAGGCCGGCGGCCGGCTCGTCGAGGCACAGAAGCTCAGGGCCGGTGCACATGGCGCGAGCAATTTCGAGCCGTCGCTGCGCGCCATAGGGCAGATCGCCGGCAGGATCGTCGGCGCGGTCGACGAGATCGGCCTTTTCCAGCCAGTGCTTGGCCAGTTCAACCGATTCCGCCGAAGCCTGTCTGTATCCGCTATAACCGAACAGGCCGAGAATGGTATAGCCGGACGCCTTCATCAGCTTGTTGTGCTGGGCGACCAGCAGGTTCTCCAGCAGCGTCATGCCCGAGAACAGGCGGATGTTCTGGAAGGTGCGCGCCACCTTGGCCCGCGCCGGGATTTCATGATTCGGCAAACGTTCGAGCAGGAAGGTCGAGCCGTCGCGCCGATTCAGCGTGATCATGCCTTCCGACGGTTTGTAGAAACCGGTGATGCAATTGAACACTGTGGTCTTGCCGGCGCCGTTGGGACCGATCAGCGCGGTGATCTCGCCGCGTTTGGCCTGGAACGACAGGTCGCCGATGGCGACGAGACCGCCGAACTTCATCGACAAATGATCGACCTGCAGGATGGCATCGTTCACGGAGGGGCTCGCGTTCATCAGCCGTGTCCCTCCTTGGTGAAGGACCCCGACACCGCCCTGCGCACCTTGAGGAAGGCTGTCGGCTCGCGGCTGCCGACGAAGCCGCGCGGCTTCCACAGCATGACGATGACCATGGCCATGCCGAACAACAGCATGCGATAAAGCTCCGGCGTGAAGTCGGGGCCGAACCCGGGTATAACCTTGATGTTGCCCCAACTCAGGCCGGTCTTGAGGAAATCCAGTTCGCGCAGGATTTCGGTGCCGCCGATCATCACCATCGCGGCGACGGCAATGCCGACCAGCGAGCCCATGCCGCCAAGCACGACGATGGCAAGGATGATCGCGGATTCCAGGAAGACGAAGGATTCCGGGCTGACGAAGCCTTGCCGCGCGGCAAAGAACGAGCCGGCGAAGCCGCCAAACATCGCGCCCGTGGCAAAGGCCGTGAGCTTGGTGGTGGTGGTGTTGATACCGAGCGAGCGGCAGGCGATCTCGTCCTCGCGCAGCGCTTCCCAGGCGCGTCCGACCGGCAGACGCCTGAGCCTCACGGTGACGAAGGCCGTCAGCAGGCAGAGCCCAAGGATCAAATAGTAGAGGAATATCTTGTAGTAGGCACCCGATTGGGCGATGCCGAGCACCTTCGAGATGTAGTTCGGATCGGAAACGTTGAACGACATCAGGCCGAAGAAAGACACCTTCGGGATGCCGGAAATGCCGGCCGAGCCGTTGGTCACCTCGCGCCAGTTGATGATCACCAGCCTTATGATTTCGCCGAAGGCGAGCGTCACGATCGCCAGATAGTCACCGCGCAGGCGCAGCACCGGGAAGCCGAGCATCACGCCCCAGAACGCAGCCATCAGGCCGGCGGCGGGCAGCAGGATCCAGAAGGAGAGGCCGAAATGCGTGCCGAGCAGCGCATAGGCGTAGGCACCGACGGCGTAGAAGGCGACATAGCCGAGATCGAGCAAGCCGGCCAAGCCGATAACGATATTCAGCCCCCAAGCCAGCATCACGTAGATCAGGATCTGGATGCCGTAATTGTCGACATATTTCAGCGAGCCCTGGAAACCGGCGGCCATCGACCCGGCATATAGAGCCAGCACCAACACCACGATAATCGGGTAGAGCGCCAGTGCGGTTACCCCCAATGCCGAGAAATGAGCGTGAATGAAGGCCCGGAAGCGATATATCAGCCAGGCCAGCGCATAGATGATTGCGAGCGCCCGCAGGAACCGCACAAAATCGGAAAGTTCCGGCCCTAAGGCCTCGGTCAGAAAGCTGCTGAGCGCGAGCAGAATAACGGCGACGGCGAGCGCCACGATGAACGCGGGAAGGCGGAAGAATCGCGAAGCCAGGCTGACCGGCAGCAGGCCGGTGGCGACGTCGACGATCTTCTGGTTCGCCAGGAAGGGTTGGCCATAGGCGACATAAAGGAAGCGTCCTGCCATGGTGGCGATCACGACGCCGGCGAGCAAGCCCCAGCGTTGCACCAGGATCAGTTCGTTGGAGATGTTCTGGTCGGTCTTCAGGCCGATGAACAGCACGAACAGGCCAAGCGAGATGGCGCCGGCATAGAGCGCTTCGCGAAAAGCGCGCTGGACCGGGGTGGCGACGACGGTGCTTTCCGGAGACACGGTAACCGCCATGATCTCAGACCTTTTCGACTTCTGGCCGGCCGAGAATGCCGGAAGGCAGGAAGATCAGCACGATCGCCAGGATGGAGAAGGCGGCGACGTCCTTGTAGTCGATCGAGAAATAAGCCGACCACATGCTTTCGATGAAGCCAATCATCAGCCCGCCGAGCACGGCGCCGGGCAGTGAGCCGATGCCGCCGAGCACCGCGGCAGTAAACGCCTTCACACCGGGCGTAAAGCCGTCGGAAAACACCACAACGCCGTAATACATCAGGAACAACGTGCCGGCGACGGCGGCAAGGGCGGCGCCCATGATGAAGGTGATCGAGATGGTGCGATCGACGTCGACGCCGAGCAGTGCGGCCATCTTGCGATCCTGCTCGCAGGCGCGCTGCGCCCGGCCGAGCGAGGTCTTGTTGACCAGGTACCAGAACAGCGCCAGCAGGACTATGGTGACCAGGACGATGATGATCTGCTTCAGCGAGACGCTGATGCCTTCGATGTTGTAGACCTTGGACACCATTGGCGGGACCGGCTTGTTGCGCGGCCCTTGCGTCACCTGGACGAAATTGGATAGCGCAATCGACATGCCAATCGCGGTGATCAGCGGCGCCAGCCGGAATGAACCACGCAAAGGCCGGTAGGCCACCTTCTCGATCGTCCAGTTATACAGGCTGGTCAGCAGCATCGCGACGATCATCATGATCAGCAGCGCAACGACGATCGGCAGCGAATAGAACAACGCACCAAGGATAAGGAAAACGATGAGCGCGGTGAAAGCGCCGATCATGAAAATGTCGCCATGGGCGAAATTGATCATGCCGATGATGCCGTAGACCATCGTATAGCCGATCGCTATCAGCCCATAGATCGATCCCAGCGTCAGCCCGTTGATAAGCTGCTGGACAAAATACTGCATGCTGTCGTGGCTCCCCTGGAATGTCGCCCATGCAGACGCATTCCTTTTCGTATTTTCCCTAGTCGTAAAGTTTCGAGCCCGGATTGCAACGTGATTTTTCGATCATTACGCGTGTTTTCGCCGCACGTCGTCCGATTGCCCGTTTTGTTCCCGTCCGCCCCCTGGACCATCGCGGACCCTACCATTGGCCTAACGCAATGTCTTTGACGATTCAATCGCAGCATGCGACCCATTTCGAAGAAATCGCCGTCAAAATAAGTTGATGAGCGGGATCGTTGCGCCGTCGAAGGCAATCCGTTCGCGCTCTCTTTCTTTCGCTTGCGTCAGCGTTTTCTCTATTTGACGACGAAGCCGTGCGCGAACGGGTCGCGGTCGTCGATGAAGATCGTGTTCAATCCGGTCATCCGCGCCCACCCGCCGATCGACGGAATGATTGCCGGCTTGCCGGCGACGGTGACCTCGTTCTCCACCCTGCCCTTGAACAGCGACCCGATGATCGATTCGTGGACGAAGTCGTTGCCGACCCCAAGCTTGCCCTTGGCGTGAAGCTGCGCCATCCGCGCCGAGGTGCCGGTGCCGCAGGGCGAGCGGTCGATTGCCTTGTCGCCGTAGAAGACGGCGTTGCGGGCATCGGCTTGCGGGTTGGTCGGCGCCCCGGTCCATAATATGTGCGACAGCTTGTCGATGCCGGGATTCTCCGGGTGGACGAAGGAATATTTCTCGTTGAGCCGCTGCCGCATCACCGGGCTCCAGGCGATCAGTTCGCCGGCCGAATGGTCGGCCATGTCGCGATAGGTTTTTTGCGGTTCGACGATGGCGTAGAAATTGCCGCCATAGGCGACATCGACGCTGATCTCGCCGAGCCCGGGGCATTCGACCGTCAGAGCCTCGGCATAGAGGAAGGAAGGCACATTGGTGATGCGCACCTCCTCCACATAGTCGCCGACTTGGCTGTACTCCGCTACGACCAAGCCCGCCGGCGTATCCAGCCTGAGCACGCCCGGTGTCTTCGGCTTGATCAGCCCATGCTCGACGGCAAAAGTTACCGTGCCGATGGTGCCGTGGCCGCACATCGGCAAGCAGCCCGAGGTTTCGATGAACAGGATGGCGATGTCGCAATCTTCACGCGTCGGCGGATAGAGGATCGAGCCGGACATCACGTCATGGCCGCGCGGCTCGAACATCAGCCCGGTGCGGATCCAGTCATATTCGGCCAGGAAATGCGCTCGCCGCTCCATCATCGTCGAGCCCTTGAGCAAAGGCCCGCCGCCGGCGACCAGCCGCACCGGATTGCCGCAGGTGTGGCCGTCTATGCAGAAGAAGGAATTCTTGGCCATGCCGGCTCCCAACTGACTGTCTTCGAACTCAAAACCGTTGCGGGCTGAACGGGCCGAGATCGAGCGATGGATTCTGCCCGAGAACGAGCTCGCGGATCAAGCGCCCGGTCACCGCGGCCTGGGTCAGGCCGAGGTGACCGTGGCCGAAACCATACACCACCGACGGCGTTTGTTGCGACCGCCCGATCACCGGCAGCGAATCCGGCAGCGACGGCCGGAACCCCATCCATTCGCGTCCATTGGCCGGATCCAGTCCCGGCAGGAATTTCTGCGCCTTTTCGAGCAGCGCTTTCGAGCGCGCATAATTGGGCGGCCTCTCAAGGCCGCCGAGTTCGACCGCGCCGCCGACGCGCAGGCCCGTCTCGAGCGGCGTGATGACGAAGCCATGCCCGGAGAAGATCAATTGCCGCTTTACGTCGAAGGCAGTCTTCGGCAACGTCGTGTTGTAGCCACGCTCGGTCTCCAGCGGGATTCCGTCGCCGAGATGTCTCGCCAGCAGATGCGACCAGGCCCCGGCAGCGATGACGACGTGCTTCGCCCGTCGCCGCGTGCCGTCGGCCGTGGTCAGGATCGCGCCGTCCTGTCCCGCCTCGACACGCTCGATCCGGGCCCTTTCGAACACGGCGCCCAACCTCTCGGCATAGGCCCACAAGGCCTTTCCAAGCAGCTTGGGATCGGCAACGGTTTTCCACCCCGGCACGAACGTTCCCTTGACGAAGCGCGGCGACAGACCGGGCTGCAGGGCTGTGAGAGCGCTCCCCTCGACATGGCTGAAGCCGATGCCGAAGCGCTGCCTTGCCGCCCAGCCGGGCAGTGAAGCCTTGAACTCGGCCTCGCTGTCGTAGAGTTCGAGCGAGCCGTCCTCATGCAGCATCGGCCGTGTGCCGGAACGGTCGAGCAAGCCCATCCATTCCGCCTCGGCGAGCTTCATCATCCCGGCCTGCGCGGCAAGGCCGCCTTCATAGCGGTCGCTTCGGCCGGCGCGCCAGAAGCGGACCAGCCAGGGCAGCAGCTTCGGCAGATACGCGGGTGGGATGCTGAGCGGGCCGAGCGGGTCGGCGAGCCATTTCGGCAACTGCTTGATCATGCCCTTGTGGGCGAGCGGCAGCACATCGGAGAAGGCAAAGGCAGCGGCATTGCCGGAGCTGGTTTCCTCACAGATCCCCGTCCGATCGAAGATCGTCACGTTTCGCCCCGCCTCTGCCAGAAAGGCGGCGGCGCAGATGCCGATGATGCCGCCACCAATGATGGCGACATCGAGCGTAGCATTATCATTCATTGCCGTGCGCCGCGCTGCACATCTGCAAATGCCTTCAAAGCGACTGGATCAGAATGTCGGCAGCTCTGGCCGCACCGCCAGCGCATCCCTGACGATCTTTTCGACTGCCTTGCGCCGCTCGCCCGACAATGGCTGGCGCGGCATGCGCACGCGGTCGTTGGTGTTGATCGCCAGCACTTCGGCAAGCTTGATGTTCTGCACCAGATAGGTCGAAACGTCGAGGTCGAGCAGCGGCCGGAACCAGCGGTAGATCTTCAACGCCTCCTCGCGGCGGCCCTGTCGCATCAGCTGGTAGATGGCGACGGTCTCGCGCGGGAACGCGGTGACCAGGCCCGCCACCCAGCCGATGGCGCCGACCGACAGCGCCTCGAAGGCGAGATTGTCTACGCCGGTGAACAGGTCGTAGCGGTCGCCGAGGCGGTTGATGATCTCGGTCGAGCGGCGGATGTCGTCGGAGGACTCTTTTATGGCGACGAAGCGTTGGTCCTTCGCCAACTCCTCCATCTGGTCGACGGTAACGTCGACGCGGTAGGCAAGCCGGTTGGAGTAGATCATCACCGGCAGGTCGCCGGCCGCGGCGACGGCGCTGAGTGCCGCGACCGTCTCCTCGGCATTGGTATGGTAGATCGGGCTCGGCACCACCATCAAACCGTTGGCGCCTTCCTTGGCGGCGCGGCGCGCGATCGCCGCCGCCTCGCGTGTACCGGCCTCGTTGACCGTCAACAGCACCGGTTTCTTGCCGGCGATCTTCTGCGCGGTCTTCAGCACCGCGATCTTCTCGTCGTGCGACAGCATCGGGCCTTCGCCGAGCGACCCGCAGACGATGATGCCGTCACAGCCGGCCTCCATCTGCAGCGCAAAGCAGCGCTCCATCTCGGCATGGTCGAGGCCGTCGTCCTCGGTGAATTTGGTCGTAACGGCGGGGAAGACTCCGGCCCACATGTCGATCGCTCCATCTGATATATCAGTCGTATATTTCTTAAGAAGCCGGCTGTCAACGTTGAATCTGATATGATATATCAACAATATATCAGGAGATGCCGCATTGGGATATGACAGCCCGGGCTCCGAGCCGGCAACTGCGAAGGCCTACCGCAGGCTCGAGCACATGATCGTAACTCTCGAACTGGCGCCGGCGAGCTTCATCACCGAGGGGGCGCTGATTGACAGGCTCGGCCTCGGCCGCACCCCGGTTCGCGAAGCAATCCAGCGGCTGGCCTGGGAGGGCCTGCTCGAGGTCCGGCCGCGCGCCGGCATCGCCATCGCGCCGCTTCACCCCGGCGACTGGCTGCGTGTCCTCGACGCCCGCCGTGGCGTCGAGGTGGTGCTTGCCCGCTCGGCCGCCCGCTTCGTCACCCGCGAGGCCGCCGACCTGTTCCATGACGCTGCCCTTGCCATGCAAAAGGCGGTGATTTCGGAAAATGTGTTCTACTTTATCCAGGCCGACAAGGCGCTCGACGAGGCGCTGGCGCTGGCTGCCGACAACCCGTTCGCCGCGCGCCTGGCGGCACCCTTGCAAACCCATAGCCGTCGCTTCTGGTTCCGCTACAAGGCCGATACCGGCTTGGCCGAATCCGCCGAGCATCATGTCGCACTGATCCGTTCGATCCTCGCCGGCGACGAAGATGCCGCGGCCAAGGACGCCAAGCGCCTGATGGCGCTTTTGCGCGGCCATGCCGAGGCAGCTGCCACACGCTGAGCCTGCCATTTCGTCATGCGCCCTGGCCGGGCAGGGCCATCACGTTTTCCCAATTGTCGCCGGCCGCGACGATGCAGCTTCTGCCGGCGATATCGGTGACGACGATGGTCCAGGTTCCGGTCTCGGCGACAAAGACTTCCATGACCGCCTCATGACCGATCAGCCCCAAAGCAAACTGCCTTTCCTGGAACTTCTCGCTCAAATGGGCGACGAGCTCGCCATGTTCAACGCAGTGTTGATATTGCGCGCCTGCGGTGTTCGTACCCACCGCCAATGCGCCAGCAAGAACCAGGGTTTTCACCCATCTCAACAGCGATTTGCGTGCCATAGGGCACCTCCTTTGCCATCACGTTCCGGCAAAGGAGGGGTTTGACGGCCTCATTTTGCCGGAGCGATCCAGGCCGGTTCCGACGTCATCATCATCGCGTCGTTCCTTTCTGTGTTCCGGTCTGCCATTGGTGGGAACGATTTCAGATGTTCCCATTATGTTCTCGATATATGGTATCGGCAATGGAAAAGCGCAAGCAGGCGCCCAAGCGGGCGCCTGCAGATCCGTTTTACGGCTGTCGCCGAAAGAATGAGCCACAGGCCGCGCGGCCATGCCGAGGCGCGCAGACCCGTGATAAATCGTTCAGGTGCCTGGCAGCGCCGCTTTCGTCATCGCGCTCTCCCAGCCTTCGCCGACTGAAATCACGCAGCTTTGACCTTTTGTGTCGCTGGCGAGGATGGTCCATGTGCCCTTGTCGGAAACGAAGACTTCAAGCACCACATTCGGATTGACGACGCCGACCGCGCTCGGGTTTTCATGAAACTTCTCGCCGAGCGCCTTGACCATATCGGCGCGTGCCGCACATTGCTCGGCAGCCATTGCCGGGACGGCGGAAAGGGCCATCGCAGCGCAAGCTATAGTCGCCATGAGACGTGCCATCTGACACCTCCTTTGCGCCGGACGATATCCCCCGGAGCCGTCACCAGCGCCGTTGGTTGATCTGCCAGCATCTCCTTCGCGGCAGGACTGCAACCTAAGAAGATTGCTGCCTTCTTGGTTCCATCACATTAGTGTTCATGCCGATGAAGACCGCGGCAAAAAGGCCCGAGCTTGGTGCCCGGGCCTTTTCTTGCTTTCTGCGATTTGGATCAGTTCATCGTCGGGGTGACGAATTCGGCGCCATCCTTCACGCCGGCCCGCGCGCCCCAAGCCGAAGGCGAGGACGCGCTGACAGGAAACCGTTCGGTCAGTTCATCGTCGGGATGACGAACTCGGCACCGTCCTTCACGCCGGACGGCCAGCGCGACGTTACCGTCTTGGTCTTGGTGTAGAAGCGGAACGCGTCCGGCCCGTGCTGGTTGAGGTCGCCGAAGGAGGACGCCTTCCAGCCGCCAAAGGTGTAGTAGGCGATCGGCACCGGGATCGGCACGTTGATCCCGACCATGCCGACCTGAACCCGCGAGGCGAAGTCGCGCGCCGCGTCGCCGTCGCGGGTGAAGATGGCGACGCCATTGCCCATCTCGTGCTCGTTGGCGAGCTTGATGGCGTTCTCGTAGGTCGGTGCGCGCACCACCGACAGCACCGGCCCGAAGATCTCTTCCTTGTAGATACGCATGTCGGCGGTCACGTTGTCGAACAGGCAGCCACCCATATAGTAGCCGTTCTCGTAGCCCTGCATGGAGAACCCGCGGCCGTCGACGACCAGCTTGGCGCCTTCCTTGACGCCGGTGTCGACATAGGACTTGACCCGTTCCAACGCCTGCGCCGTGACCAGCGGGCCAAAATCGGCGGAAGAATCCGTCGACGGACCGACCTTCAGGCTCTCGACGCGCGGCACCAGTCTTTCCATCAGCCGGTTGGCGGTGTCGTTGCCGACCGGGACGGCCACCGAGATCGCCATGCAGCGCTCGCCGGCCGAGCCGTAGCCGGCGCCGATCAGCGCGTCGACGGTCTGGTCCATGTCGGCATCCGGCATGATGATCATGTGATTCTTGGCACCGCCGAAGCACTGCACGCGCTTGCCGGCCGCGCAGCCGCGCGAATAGATGTACTGGGCGATCGGTGTCGAGCCGACGAAACCGATGGCCTTGATGTCAGCATCGTCGAGGATGGCGTCGACCACTTCCTTGTCGCCATTGACGACATTGAGGATGCCCGCCGGCAGACCGGCCTCGATAAACAGTTCGGCAATGCGCATCGGCACGCCCGGGTCGCGTTCGGACGGCTTGAGAATGAAGGCATTGCCGCAGGCGATGGCCGGCGCGATCTTCCACAGCGGGATCATCGCCGGAAAATTGAACGGCGTGATGCCGGCGACGACGCCGAGCGGCTGGCGCATCGAATAGACGTCGATGCCGGGGCCGGCGCCATCGGTGAACTCGCCCTTCATCATATGCGGCGCACCGATGCAGACCTCGACCACTTCGAGGCCGCGCTGGATGTCACCCTTGGCGTCGGCGATGGTCTTGCCGTGTTCGCGCGCCAATATCTCGGCCAGCGCGTCATACTCCTTGGCGACCAGCTCGAGGAACCGCATCAGGACGCGTACGCGCCGCTGCGGATTGGTCGCCGCCCAGCCGGGCTGTGCGGCCTTGGCGTTTTCGACCGCCGCACGCAATTCCGCCTGCGAAGCCAGCGCCACCGTGCCGCGCACCGTGCCGTCCATCGGCTGCATGACGTCCTGCTTGCGGCCGCTGGTTCCGGCGACGCGCTTGCCGCCGATGAAATGACCGTATTCGATCATGGTCTCTCTCCCTGGTTCGTGATGAGGCATTGTCCGCCTTTGCGGGAGCGATGGCAACGCGAGCGAAAACGCAACCGTTGTGCACAAAATAGATAGCGGTGGGTGTCTGTGCATCAAATAGCGCAAATGATAGAGATGTGCGGTGTACGCCAAGGGATTGAGAAATTGAGTTTCTTCGCCGTCGAGCGCTGCCGTAATCGTCATTATCCGGACCACCCTCATGAACTGGGATGATGCCCGTATCTTCCTTGCCGTAGCGCGGGCCGGCCAGATCCTCGGCGCCGCCAGGCGGCTGGAGCTTAATCACGCGACCGTCTCGCGCCGCATTGCCGCCCTCGAGGCAGCGCTCAGGACAAAACTGTTTCGCCGGCTTACCACCGGCAGTGAGCTGACGCCGGCGGGCGAGCGTTTCCTCGAGATTGCCGAACGCATGGAGGGCGACATGATCGCCGCGCGCTCGACCGTTTCAGGCGAAGGCGACGACATCTCGGGCACCGTGCGCATCGGCGCGCCGGACGGCTTTGGCGTCGCCTTCCTGGCCAGGCGCCTCGGCGCGCTGACCGCTCTGCACCGTGAGCTCACCATCCAGCTGGTGCCGGTGCCACGCTCCTTCTCTTTGTCCCGGCGCGAGGCCGACATTGCCATCACCGTCGAACGGCCGACGGAAGGCCGCCTAGTGGCGGGAAAGCTGGTCGACTACACGCTCGGCCTGTTCGCGTCGCGTGCCTACGCCGACACCCAAGGCCTGCCCGGAACCGCCGCCGAGCTAGGCCAGCATACGCTGATCGGCTACGTGCCGGACCTGATCGTCAGTCCCTCGCTCGACTACGCGGCCGAATTCAGCCCCGACTGGCGCACCAGCTTCGCCATTTCCTCCGCGCTCGGCCAGGCCGAAGCGGTGCGTTCCGGCGCCGGCATCGGCATCCTGCACACCTTCGTTGCCCGCTCGATGCCGGAGCTAGTGCCTCTCGATATCGTCGCACCCATCCGCCGCGCCTACTGGCTGGTCTATCATGAATCGGTCAGGCCGCTGCGCCGCGTCCAGGTCGTCGCGAGCTTCATTACCAAGGCCGTCGAACGGGACAGGGGTTTGTTCGCGTGAGCCTGCCGGCCGCTGGCTGTCTTAGCTGGTGGGCGTCTTACTTGGCGTATCGTCCGGGCCCGAGATCGCCGACGTCGATGTCGGGCACCCGGCTGGAGATGATGTCGGCCAGAACTTTGGCCGAGCCGCAGGCCATGGTCCAGCCGAGTGTGCCATGGCCGGTGTTGAGATAGAGATTGGAGAAATCGGTGCGGCCGATCAGCGGCGGCCCATCCGGTGTCATCGGCCGCAGGCCGCACCAGAAGGTCGCCGATCGCATGTCGCCGCTGCCCGGAAACAGGTCGCCGACCGAATGTTCGAGCGTGCGGCGCCGCGATTCATGCAGCCGCAGGTCGAAGCCGGAAATCTCCGCCGTGCCGCCGACCCGGATACGGTCGCCGAGCCGGGTGATCGCTACTTTGTAGCTCTCGTCCATCACGGTCGAGACCGGTGCAGCGGCGGCGTCCTTGATCGGCAGGGTGATCGAATAGCCCTTGACCGGGTAGACCGGGATGGGCCGCTTCAGCATGCGCATGAACCGTGCCGAATAGCTGCCCATCGCCATCACATAGGCATCGGCGACCATCAAGCCCTTGCTGGTGCTGATGTTGGTGATGCGATCGCGCTTCTTGACGACGCGCCGTATCTCCGTGTCGTATTCGAAGGTGACGCCGCGTGCCGCGCAAAGCTCGGCAAGCCTGTCGGTGAACATCTTGCAGTCGCCGGTTTCGTCGCCGGGCAACCGCAGGCCACCGACGAATTTTTCGCGCACGCCGGCCAGCCCAGGCTCGGCCGCAATGCAGCCGTCGGGGTCGAGGACCTCGTAGGGGACGCCATAGACCTTCAGCACCTCGACATCGCCGCCGAAGCCGTCGAGCTGCTTTTGCGTTCGGAAGAGCTGCAGCGTGCCCTTGGCGCGCTCGTCATAGGCGATGCCGGTCGCCTCGCGCAGCGCCTTCAGCGTGTCGCGGCTGTATTCGGCCAGCGGCACCATGCGCGCCTTGTTCAGCGCGTAGCGTTCAGCCGTGCAATTGCGCAGCATCTTGACCAGCCATATCCACATATGCGGATCGAGGGCCGGTCGCACCACCAGTGGACCGTGCTTCATCAAAAGCCATTTGATGGCCTTCAGCGGAACGCCGGGCCCGGCCCAGGGCGAGGCATAGCCGGGCGAGATCTCGCCGGCATTGGCAAAGCTGGTTTCCAGCGCCGGGCCTTTCTGGCGATCGATCACCGTCACCTGATGACCGGCCTCGGCAAGAAAATAGGCGGTGGTGACCCCGATCACGCCGCCGCCCAGCACGAAGATCTTCATCGTTTGGTTCTCCGCGGCGGCATCTCGTCGGGATTCGAGACCGGGATAATCGCCGCCTCATGTCTGCCGGATTCTGTGGCGTCAGCCAAGTGCCGATGCTTGGGGAAAAGACATGCGTGAGGACAACAACCTTGCGTCCTAGCCATTCACATAGCGCCGGTGGAAACGGTGGCCGAGGCTGGTCAAGACCTCATAGCCGATGGTGCCGGCCTGGCCGGCTACCTGATCCACCGTCTGCGACGACGGTCCGATCAGTTCAACGAGGTCGCCGGCCTTCAGCCTGCCGGGCGGCAGTGCGGAAATGTCGAGGATGATCGAATCCATCGAAACCCGGCCGACGAAGGGCAGCCGCACATTTTCGAGCCAGGCGGAGGAAGCGGCGCGTCGATGCCAGCCATCGCCGTAGCCGAGCGAAATCGTCGCCGCGGCAAGCGGGGCCTTGGCGTGGAAAGTGTGACCGTAGCCGACACCGGCGCCGGCCTCCAATATCCGCGTCTGGATGACCTTGGCCTGCAATCGCACCACCGGCAGCATCGGGTTTTCCTTCGCCGGCGTCGGATTGATGCCATAGAGAGCGGCACCCGGACGAACGAGGTCGTAGTGATAGCGCTGTCCGAGAAAAATGCCTGATGAGTTGGCAAACGAAGCCGGCGCTTCCGGCAGCATCCGGCGCAGCCGTTCGAATTCCAGCCGCTGCCGCTCGTTGGCCGGCTGCTCGGGTTCGTCGGCGCAGGCGAGATGGCTCATCACGAACGTCAGTTCGACACCGTCGAAAGCCTGCGGATCCTGCGCAACGGCCTTCACCTCGGACGGCGCCATGCCGAGCCGCGACATGCCGCTGTCGACCTGGAGGGCGGCCGGCAATTTGCGGCCCACCCGCCCGGCCATCTCGCGCCATGCCGCGAGTTGGCTGGCGCTGTTGAGTACTGTGCAAAGCCCTGCCGCAACCGCTTCCCTTTCCGCACCCGGCGGAATGCCGTTCAGCACATAAATGGCCGGGTCTGAGCCGAGCGCCTTGCGCAGCAAGATGCCGCCGGCCAAATGCGCAACAAAGAAAGTATTGCAGCCCTCAGCCATCAGCGCCGCCGCCACCGCCGCCGCGCCAATCCCATAGCCGTCGGCCTTGACCACTCCAGCACAGCCGACGCCGCCCAGCCGCGCCTTCAGCCGCCGGTAGTTCTCACGGACGGCGCCGAGATCGATGGTCAGGATCGCCCCTGCCGCGGCTTCGCTGATCGGTTCGCCCAGGGTGACGGTCGGCGGAAGAGATTTGCTGGAGATGTCGTTCATCGCGACCTGTTTTACCGGAAGGCCGGCGGCTACGCCACCAGGTGCCGGAACGCCGCTACCACGTCTTCGTAGACCTTGCGCTTGAACGGCACGATCAGGCCCGGCAATTCCAGCATCGGCCGCCACGCCCACCGGTCGAACTCGGCCTTGTGGCCACCCGGCGGCGGATTGATCGCGATCTCGGTTTCGTTGCCGTGGAAACGGAAGGCAAACCATTTCTGCGTCTGGCCGCGATACCGTCCCTTGAAGGCGACGCCGACCAGATGCGCCGGCAGGTCGTATTTGATCCAGTGCGGCGCCTCGGCCAGCAGCGACACCGAGCGCATGCCGGTCTCTTCGTAAAGTTCACGCGCCGCCGCGGGCAGCGGCTCCTCGCCATCATCGATGCCGCCCTGCGGCATCTGCCAGAGCTGCGTCGTTCCAGCGAATTCGCTGTCCGGCTCGGCAATGCGACGGCCGACCCAGACCAGGCCGGCTTCATTGAGGACCATCACCCCTACGCAGGGCCGGTAGGGCAGCGTCTCGGGGTCAACGAGCTTGTACTTTGCCATGTCAGCCTTTTTCCGGATCTATGGCCACCGCCGAAACCGGCACGATCTCGATGCCACGCTTCTTGGCCCCGGTCACCCAGGAAGACACGGTATCCACCGTCAGGTCGAAAGCCGAGCCGATGCCGACGGCAAACCCTTTCGCCCGTGCCGTCGCTTCCAGCCCATCCAGTTTCTTCAATATGGCGCCGCGGTCCTGCACGGCATCGATCGCCGTATCGCCGCCGACGAACGGCACGCCGTCCTTCAGCGCCAGTTCGGGTGCCAGGCTGCGCGCCGACGAACCGTCGTCGACATAGGCCAGACCACGCTTGCCAAGCTCGGCCATCAACGGCCCCATCGCCGTCGCGTCGGCCGAAAAGCGGGCGCCCATATAGTTCATGACGCCGGTGTAGTTGGTCGTTCGCGACAGCGCCCAGCGTAAATTCTTCAAATTCTCGTCCGGCGTTGCAGCCACGGTCAGCGTGTTACGGCCGGGATTGACGTTCGGATAGTCGAACGGCTCAAGCGGTACCTGCATGATGACCTCATGGCCGCTCTGCCGCGCCACCTGCATCCAGCGGCCGATGCTGTTGCCTTGCGGCGCGAAGGCCAGCGTCACTTCCGCCGGCAGCTTGGCGATGGCTGCCTGCGTGCCGGTCTGCGACACGGCAAGCCCGCCGATGACGAGCGCGACGCGTGCACCGCGAGCCCCGGACCACGGCCGCGCATAGACATCGAACGGGCGCCTGCCGTCGGCGGCGCGGATCGGCAACGGACCGGTTTCGCTGGCCTCGACCAGCGCCTTGTCGGGAATATGCGCGATCCTGAGGTTCTGGCCGATCGTCGAAGGGTCGCGAATGACTATGGCCGCCTCGGGTGGAGCGGCGCCCCCCTCGGTCTGGACATGGATGATCTGCGGACCGCCCGTCTTCGGCCCGCTTATGTTGGCCCCGCTTGCGTTGCCTGGCGCAGCCATTTCGGGCGTCGCCTTGGCGGGCGCGGCGGCGGTATCCGCCGCCGGCGTCTTCGGCGTCGAAACGGCTACTTCTTGCAGCTTCCGGAACGGCTTGTCTCGCAAGGCGATGGCGCTGGAGACGCCGACCACGGACAGCACGACAAGCGTGGCCGCGACCGCACCGGCGCTGATCCCGCTGCCTGAGCGCGGCAGCCGGATCGCCTGTCCGAGAGGTCGTTCTATGTCCTTGCCGATATCAGCCAAGCCCGCACCCCCGGCGTGCATCCCCGAAGTAAACCTTCTCCGGAGGCGCAAAATCCAAAATGTCGGCGCGTCCCCTTGCATCACTGGACGCGCGGCATGCCGGCCGCGGCCCCCGAATCAAACTGCCGGAGCCTCGCGGCCCCGGCAGCATCGCATCGCTTCGCTCAGGCAGCCAGACCTGTTTGGCCCGGCTTGCCTGCCCTTACTGGTTCAACACGGCCTTTTGCGGATTCGGCGGGAACGCCGGATCCGTCTTCTGGCCGCGCAGCAGCTGCTCGGCATAGATGAGCTGCAAATCGTCCTTCGGTTCCGGCGGCACATAGGCTGCCGAACCCGAACCGGTCGTGCTTTCGTCGGCGCCCTTGATATGGCCCTTGAGGTCAGATTCGCCGCGCGTCAGGTCCCTGCCCTGCAGTTCCGCCGGCAGCGGCTGGTCGACCTTGATGTCGGGCGTGATGCCCTTGCCCTGGATCGACTTGCCGGACGGCGTGTAATAGAGCGCCGTCGTCAGCCGCAGCGCCCCGTTCTCGCCAAGCGGGATGATGGTCTGCACCGAACCCTTGCCGAAGGATTGCGTGCCGACCACCGTGGCGCGGCGCAGATCCTGCAGCGCGCCGGCGACGATTTCCGAGGCACTGGCCGAGCCGCCATTGACGAGCACGATCAGCGGCTTGCCGCCGATGTCGTCGCCGGCCCGCGCGTCGAAGCGGGTGACGTCCTTCGGATCGCGGCCGCGCGTCGAGACGATCTCGCCACGGTCGAGGAAGGCATCCGACACGCTCACCGCCTGGTCGAGCAAACCGCCCGGATTGAGGCGCAGGTCGAGCACGTAGCCCTTGAGCTTGTCGTTCGGCACCTGCTTCTTGATGGTGTCGATGGCATTCTCGAGGTCGTCATAGGTTTTTTCGGTAAAGGAGGTGATCTTCATGTAGCCGATGTCGTTTTCGACCCGGAACTTGACCGCCTTGACCTTGATGATATCGCGCACGACGGTCAGTTCGATCGGCTTGTCGGCGCCCTGGCGCAAGATGGTGAGCTTGATCGGCGTATTGACCAGCCCGCGCATCTTCTCGACGGCGTCGTTGAGCGTCAGGCCGCGGACCTCCTCGCCGTCGATCTTGGCGATATAGTCGCCGGCGAGCACGCCTGCCTTGGCGGCCGGCGTATCGTCGATCGGCGTGATCACCTTGACCAGGTCGTTCTCCATGGTGACCTCGATGCCGAGGCCGCCGAATTCGCCCTTGGTCTGCACGCGCATGTCCTGCGCTTCTTCGGCATTCATGTAGGAGGAGTGTGGGTCGAGCGACGACAGCATGCCGTTGATGGCATTTTCAACCAGCGACTTGTCGTCGGGCGGCGTCACATAATTCGCCCGCACCCGTTCGAAGATATCGCCGAAGATCGCCAGTTGCTTATAGGTCTCGGAGCCCGCAGCTTTCGCTGTCGAGCCGGGCGCGCCATAGACCAGGCTCATCGCCGATGCACCCATCAGCGCACCGGCAAACAGAAGCGACAGTTTCCGCATCATTCACGTCCTTCCAGAAAAACGGTCCGCCCACCATGGGGCCGGATCGACGGGTTTTCCATCCTTGCGGAACTCGACATAGAGCTCCGGCGTGGCATTTCCATTCTTCGATGCCGAGGTGCTCGCCACCCGGGCCTCTCCCATCGCGCCGACCGGCTCACCTGCGAGCACCGACTGGCCAGACGCGACGCTGATTCTGCTCATCCCCGCCAGGACGACATGATAGCCGTCACCCGCATTCAGGATCAAGAGTTGACCGTAAGAGCGGAAAGGCCCCGCATAAAGCACATTTCCATCCGCCGGCGCTGTGACGATGGCTCCCGATTGTGTCGCAACCATGTCACCGAGCATCATCGCGCCGTTACCGTCGTCGGCCCCGAAGCGCCGCTTGATCCTGCCGGTGACCGGCAGCGCGATCTGCCCTTGAAGCGCGGAAAACGGCGCGGCAGCGGTGAGCCTGTTGCTCTCCGGCACCGGCAGCGAGGCCAATTCCGTCGGCGCCGCAGCCGATGCCGGGCCCTTGTCGGCGTCGGCGGTCTTTTGCTCGGCTGCCTTGGCCGCATCCGCCGCCTTGCGGGCTCTGTCGGCCTCGAGCGAGGCGATCAGTTCTTTCAGGCTGCCGGCCTTGGCCGCCAGCGTCGCGGACCGCTGCTTTTCGGCGGCCAGCGCGGTTTGCGTATCGGCGGCGAGCTTCTGCTTGGCTTCGAGCAGCATGCCGAGCCGCTTTTTTTCCGCCGCCTGCTCGCCGACAGCTGCCGTCAGCCGCGCCCGCTCGGCCTCAATCGAGGCCGTCACCCGCGATTGCTCCTTGAGGTCGGCCAGCAACATGTCGGTCTGCTGGCGCAATTCCGGCACCACGGCACCGAGCAGGATGGCGCTGCGCACCGACGACAATGCGTCCTCCGGCTTGACCAGGATCGCCGGCGGCGGATTGAGCCCCATGCGCTGCAGCGCGCCGAGCACTTCGGCCAGAACGTCGCGTCTGGCGGCCAGTGAGGCGCGGATCTTCTGCCCCTGCGCCTTCAGCCCTTCCAGCTTGCCGCCAATGTCCTCGATGTCCTGGCCGAGCTTCTGCTCGGTCATCGCCGACTGGATCAGCGCCGCGGTGATCGAGGCGTGGTCCTTCTTGACAGCCGCTATGTCGGCGGCGAGCTTGGCCAGCCGCTCGGACGACAGCGTGATCTCTTTCGATACTTTTTCGTATTCGGCGCGGCTCTGGTCCGGGTCGGGCGTCAGGTCGAGCGTGTTCTCGGCCCGCGCGACGCCGAGCGAAAGCGCGATCGTCGCCACGGCGATGCCGTAGCGCACGCGCCAGGAGCCCGTTCGTGATTTCCAGTCTTCAGACATTGAAGCCCAACTCTATGCGCGGCTTCGTTAACGAACCATCAACCATGTTCGAGCCCCGGCCGTCATCGACAAACCCCATGAGCCCAAACTGTCGATGAGCATTGGGGCAAAAATCCGGGCGGCTGGCATCAATTCGCCGACGGAGCCGAGTTCATGAACGATGGTAGGGGTGACCGGAAAGGATCGTGGCCGCCCGGTAAAGCTGCTCGCCCAGCATCACGCGGACCAGCTGATGCGGCCAGGTCAGCGCGCCGAGCGACACCGTCAGATCAGCCAGGTCGCGCAGTGACTGGTCATGGCCGTCGGCGCCGCCAATGGCGATCACCAGCGCCTTGCGCCCGCCATCGCGCAGCGAACCTATGCGGCCGGCGAAATCCTCGGAGGAAAGGTTCTTGCCGCGCTCATCGAGCAGCATCAGCGCCGTGCCCGGTTGCAAGTGCGTCTGCAGCTTCTGGCCTTCCTCGCGCCGGCGCTCATTGGCCGTCTGCGCGCGACCTTCGGCAATCTCGACGATCCCAGCGAATTCGAGGCCTACGGCAGGACCGCTCCTGGCAAAACGCTCGAAATAGCGGTCGGCCAACTGCTTCTCGGGGCCGGCTTTCATTCGGCCCACGGCATGAACCGTAATCTTCATCCCTGCCTCGAAGAGCCGCTGATGCATGTCGGACGACGACATGCATCAAGACGAGTACGGCTCAGTGGAGGGTCTCCTCCTCGAGATCAGGCGCCTGCCACATCTTTTCGAGATTGTAGAAGTCGCGGACCTCGGGACGGAAGACATGGACGATGATGTCGCCCGAATCGATCAGGACCCAGTCGGCGCCAGCCAGCCCCTCGACGCGCGCCGTGCCGAGCCCGGCATCCTTCAGCGCCTTGAGGAGATGATCGGCAACAGCCGAGACATGACGGTGCGATCGGCCCGATGCGACGACCATGTAGTCGCCGAGGCTCGATTTCCCCTGAATGTCGATTGAGACGATGTTTTCGGCCTTGGAGTCTTCCAGACTGGCAAGGACTGTCTTGATGGCGCGGGACACGGCGTCGTTTACGCTGATCCCGGCCGGCGAAGGCACGATGTCGGCCTTCTTCCGCAGTGCTGTTCTCAGTGTATTTCCTTTCGCAGCAAGAACAACCAAATCACCTCTGAAATCAGGTGACACTGCTTAGATAGGCAGAGTTAGGTTGCAGTTTCAAGACACCGCTCGCAAGCAGGCACCCGGCAGCGGCCGAATATCCGGCTTTTCGGGCCAGAAAATCGGAACCGCCTCGCCCCGCAGCGGTTATCGGCTCATCCACGAACCGGAATCCCGACATGCCGATCGATCCCCAGAACGCCCTCCTCACCGTGCAATCCGGCCTGGCGCAACTCAGCACGCTGATCGTCTCCTACTCGCTTTCGGCGGTCGGCGCCGTCATCCTGCTGGTCATCGGCTACATCGTCGCCGGCCTCGCCGAGCGTTCGATCTATGCCGGCCTCGGCCATATCAGCGGCTTCGACGAAACGCTCCGCCATTTCTTCTCGCAGGTCGTCCGCTACGCCATCCTGGGACTGGTCGTGATCATGGTTCTCGGCCAGTTCGGCGTGCAGACGGCTTCGATCATTGCCGCTATCGGTGCCGCCGGCCTGGCCATCGGCCTGGCGCTGCAAGGCACGCTGCAGAACATTGCCGCCGGCATCATGCTCCTGGCGCTGCGGCCGTTCCGCATCGGCGAATATGTCGAAGTCGGCGCGATATCCGGCACCGTCGAGGAGATCGGGCTGTTTGCCACAACGCTGAGGACGGTCGAAGGCGTCTACGTGCTTGCACCCAACTCGACCCTGTGGAACCAGCCGGTCCGCAACTTCACCCGCAACGGTGTGCGCCGCGGCGACATCACGCTCAGCATCGGCTCCTGGAACGACATCGATTTTGCGCAGAAGACCATGCTCGGTGTCGCCGCCGCCGACCGGCGCGTCAGGCGGCAGCCGGCGCCGATCGCCTTTGTCGCGACTGTCGGCGACAGCACCGTCGCCATCACCTTGCGCTACTGGACGGCGGCTGCCGATTTCTTCGCCGCCCAGATCGACCTCACCAAGAGCGTCAAGCAGGCATTCGATGCCGAAGGCCTTTCGGTCCCGGCGCCGGCACCGAAAGCGCCTCAGCCGGATGCCTCAGCCACGCGGCAATAGAGGATTTGAAACCAGCTGGAGGGTGTTCAAAGTCCTTCGCGCCGGCGCTGATCTTCAGGCGCGAAGGCGAGATCGACAGGCAACGGCGCCTGCGCCGTCATTGGCGCGAAACTGCCGGTCTCGGTGGCGGGCACCGGCCGCACCATGACGACGCGCCAGAGAACGAACAGGCAGTAGGCGGTGGCAATGACGATTGCCACATAGATGAAGGCCTGCGTGCCGTAGACGGCGGAAAGCCCGGTCACAATGCCGGGTACGACGAAGCCGGACAGCGACCAGGCAAACAAAAGCGAGCTCGACAGCGCCACCATGTCGTCCTTGCCGGCGCGGTCGCCGGCATGGGCGCTGGCCAGCGAGTAGATCGATTCCGAGGCGCCGTCCCAGACCACATAGATGACAAGCAGCGCCGCCAGCGCGCCGCCGTCGAAACCGAGGGCAAACAGGCCCGCCGCGGCGGCAAGCGCCGACGCCGCGATCAGCACAAAGCGCCGGTCGGTGCGGTCGGAAATCCAGCCGAGCGGAATCTGCAGGATCAGCGTGCCGGCCGGCATTGCCGAAAGCAGCAAGGCGACGTCGGCCTGGCTGTAGCCCTTGGTCGTGGCATGGATCGGCGCAAAACCCGAGATCGTCATCGACAGGCCGCCGACGGCAAGCATGCCGGCAACGCCGACCGGGGAGATCCGCCAGGCGCGGCCGAGCGCCACGGACGCCGCTTGCGGCGCCGGCGGCTGCGCAAGCCGCGTCAGCCCGACGGGAAGGATCGACAGCGCGGTGAAGGCGATGCCGATCAGCGGCGCGTCGGCCGTGCGGATATCGATCAACGCCAGCGTCGAATAACCGACGCCGAGCCCGGCGACATAGGCAACGTAGAAGATGGCCATGACCCGGCCGCGGATGGCGTTGGCGACGACATCGTTCAGCCAGCTCTGCGCGACGATGAACAGGCCGCATATGGCAAAGCCGTAGAGTGCCCGTGCAGCGATCCATGGCAAGGGGTGCGGCCCGGCGCCGACCGCGGCGTTGGACAGCACGATCAGTGCCGACAGCACCATGAACACGCGGGCATGGCCGACACGCCGCACCAGCGGCCCGGTCAGGATGCAGCCGGCAAGGCCGCCGGCCGAAAGGCCGGTGACGATCAGCCCCGCCCATGTCGGATCGAAGCCCTCGGCGCCGAGCCGGACTGGGATATAGGCGAACATCAGCCCATTGCCGACGGCGATCAGCGCCATCGACAAAAGGATGCTGGCAATGGCGATCGACGGCGCCGGCTGCCCTAGACCGTTCTTGTCCTGGTCGCGCTCGAGAATCGTCATGACCGAGGATCGCCCATCAAGCAGGTCAAGGCAGCGGCAAAAGCGACATCACCGGACTTGCCTTCCGCGCCGGTTCAGCCCTTTGCCACCTTGCGGATCGCGCTCGACGACAGCGACGAACGCGGGCCGTGGATGAAGGTCCAGGCCGGCGCCGTCATACGGGCGAGCCGCGGTGCGTCGCCTTCGTCGACGCGGGCATAGTCGAACGTCTTGGCGACCACTGACGACAGGAACGACAGCGTCGCGCCTGGCCGGTCGACCACCGCGATCGGGAACGTCATCACGATGCGGCGCCAGCGCTGCCAGCGGTGGAAGTCGCGAAGCGAGTCGGCGCCCATGATCCAGACAAAATCGACGCCCGGGTTACGCGCCTTGACCAGCGCCAGCGTGTCGGCGGTGAAGCGGACGCGGTGGGCCGCCTCGAATGCAGTGACCTTGATCTTCGGGTTCTTGGCGATCTTTTCGGATAGCTGCAGCCGCTCGGCCAGCGGCGCCAGGTCTCCGGCATTCTTGAGCGGATTGCCGGGCGTCACCATCCACCACAGCTGATCGAGCGCAAGGCGTCTGAGTGCGATCTCGGCGACCAGCGCATGGCCGGCATGCGGCGGGTTGAACGAACCGCCGAACAGCCCGACCGCCACGCCTTTCCCGGCATGCGGCATGTGCAGATAGTGGGAGGATACGGATTCCTTACCCTCCCCCTTGTGGGGAGGGTCGATCCGCGAAGCGGAGCGGGGTGGGGGTGTTGCAGAGTTCAGCGTCGCACCCCCACCCGGCTCGCGATGCTCGCCACCCTCCCCCACAAGGGAGAGGGTAAGACCGGCGCTCAAGGCCTCACCTGTCCCGACCCGCGTACGCGGTATTTGAACGAGGTCAGTTGCTCGACGCCGACCGGCCCGCGTGCATGCATCTTGCCGGTGGCGATGCCGATCTCGGCGCCCATGCCGAACTCGCCGCCATCGGCAAACTGGGTCGAGGCGTTGTGCAGAAGGATCGCCGAATCGATCTCGTTGAAGAACCGTTCGACGGCCTTTGCATCCTCGGCGATAATCGCCTCGGTGTGATGCGAGGAGAACGTCTCGATATGCTCGATGGCGCCGGCGACGCCCTCGACCAGTCTCACCGCAATGATCGCGTCCAGATACTCGGTCACCCAGTCGGCATCGGTCGCGGGCTGGGCATCGGCATAAAGCCTCAGCGCCTCGACATCGGCATGGATCTCGCAGCCTGCCGCCCGCAAGGCCTCGAGTATCGGCACCAGATGCGTGCCGGCGACCGCACGGTCGACCAGCAGCGTCTCGGCAGCACCGCACACCCCGGTGCGCCGCATCTTGGCATTGACCGCGATCTTGACCGCCATGTCGAGATCGGCCGATCGGTCGATATAGAGATGGCAGATGCCCTCGAGATGCGCGAAGACCGGCACCCGCGCCTCGTTCTGCACACGCTCGACCAGGCTGCGGCCGCCGCGTGGAATGATGACCTCGAGATTGCCTGAAAGCCCTTTCAGCATTTCGCCGACGGCGGCGCGATCGGTAGTCGGCACCAGCTGGATGGCATCTTCCGGCAGCCCGGCTGCCTTCAACCCCTCGACCAGGCAGGCATGGATAGCGGCGGAAGAGTTGAGCGAATCCGAGCCGCCGCGAAGGATTACTGGATTGCCCGCCTTGAGGCACAGCGCGCCGGCATCCGCGGTAACGTTCGGCCGGCTCTCGTAAATGACGCCGACGACGCCGAGCGGCGTGCGCACCCGTTCGATATGCAACCCGTTCGGCCGGTCCCATGCGGCAATGACATCGCCGACCGGATCGCGAAACCCGGCGATCTCGCTGATACCGTCTGCCATGGCGCGGATGCGCGCCGGATCGAGCTTCAGCCGATCCATCGACGCTGCCGATAGGCCAGCCTCCCTGCCATTTCTGATGTCGATGGCATTGGCGTCGAGGATGTCCTGCTCATGCCGAAGGATCGTCTGAGCCATGCCGATCAGCGCCGCGTGCTTGCGCTCGGCCGCAGCGGTGGCCAGCGGGCGGGCCGCGGCACGCGCGCGGCGGCCGATATCGGCCATCAGCGCCACGGTATCATCCCGGGATTTTTCATGCAGCGTCAGCATGGCTCATCCTCCGCTATGTAACCTGGTCACCGACTACTTGCTCGCCACCGGCATGGCTCACCACAAGGTCGTCGCGGTGGATCATCGCCGAACGCGCCTCGTAGCCGAGCACCGTTTCGATCTCGGTCGTCTTCAGGCCAGCGATCCTTACGGCATCGGCGGCATCATAGGCAACCAGCCCGCGCGCGATCTCGCGGCCCTCGGGCGACAGGATCGCCACCGTGTCGCCACGCGCAAAATTGCCGCTGACCAGTTTGACGCCGGCCGGCAGCAGCGACTTGCCCGAGAGCAGCGCGCCGATGGCGCCGGCATCGACGGTCAGCCGGCCGGCCGGTTCGAGCTGCCCGGCGATCCAGGTCTTGTAGCCCTTGACCGGATTGGCGCTCGGCCGGAAGAAGGTGGCGCGCTCGCCGCGCTCGATTGCCAGCAACGGCGACAGCCGCGTGCCTGATGTGATGATCATGGCGGTGCCGGCGGCGGTCGCGATCTTGCCGGCGTCGAGCTTGGTGCGCATGCCGCCGCGCGACAATTCCGAAGCAGCGGCACCCGCCATCGCCTCGATGTCAGGGGTGATGCGGTCGACGACCGGAATGAACCGGGCTTGCGGGTCGCGCGCCGGCGGCGCCGTGTAGAGCCCGTCAATGTCGGAAAGCAGCACCAAAAGATCGGCGCCCATCATGGTGGCGACGCGCGCCGCCAGGCGGTCGTTGTCGCCATAGCGGATTTCGGAGGTGGCCACCGTATCGTTCTCGTTGATGACCGGCACCGCCTTCATTTTGAGCAGTGTCGAGATCGTCGCCCGTGCGTTGAGATAGCGGCGACGCTCTTCGGTGTCGCCGAGCGTCAGCAGGATCTGGCCCGATTTCAAGCCATTCTTGCCGAGCGCATCCGACCAGGCGCCGGCCAATGCGATCTGCCCGACGGCGGCCGCCGCCTGGCTCTCCTCGAGCTTCAGCGCCCGCTTGCCGAGACCGAGGATGGTGCGGCCGAGTGCAATCGCACCCGAAGACACGACGAGAATTTCGGCGCCGCCACTGGCCAGCATGGCGATGTCGTCGGCAAGCGAGGCCAGCCAGTCGCGCTTCAGGCCCGTCGTGCGGTCGACAAGCAGCGCCGAGCCGATCTTGACGGCAATGCGCCGATAATTTTTCAGCGATTGCGCGGCCATGGCTATGTGTTCCAGCGCGTCTCGACCGGCGCAGCGACCGCCTCGCGTGCATCGGCCACCACAGCGATCAGCGCGCGCAACACCGCCTCGACGCCTTCGCCGGTGACCGCCGAAAGCAGCATCGGCGCGCGGCCGGCGGCACGTTTCAGCGAGGCGGTCTTTTTCTTGCGTGCGTCGGCATCGAGTATGTCGACCTGGGAAAGCGCGATGATTTCGACCTTGTCGGTCAGCCCATTGCCGTAGGCTTCGAGCTCGGCACGCACGGTCTTGTAGGCATTGGCCGGATTTTCTTCCTGCGCCGAGACAAGATGCAGAAGGACACGCGTGCGCTCGACATGGCCAAGGAAGCGGTCGCCGATGCCGACACCTTCATGCGCGCCTTCGATCAGGCCGGGGATATCGGCAATAACGAATTCGCGCCCGTCGATGCGGGCCACGCCAAGGCCCGGATGCAGCGTGGTGAAGGGATAGTCGGCGATCTTCGGCTTGGCCGCGGTGACCGCCGCCAGGAAGGTCGACTTGCCGGCGTTGGGCAGCCCGACAAGGCCGGCATCGGCGATCAGCTTCAGCCTGAGCCAGATGTTGAGCTCTTCGCCCGGCAGTCCGGGATTGGCGCGGCGCGGCGCCTGGTTGGTCGAGGTCTTGAAGTGCTGGTTGCCGAAGCCGCCATTGCCGCCCTTGGCCAAAAGAAAGCGCTGGCCGACGACCGTGAGATCGCAGATCAGCGTCTCATTGTCCTCGGCAAAGACCTGCGTTCCGGCCGGCACTTTCAGCGTCACGTCGGCACCCTTGGCGCCAGTCATGTTGCGGCCCATGCCGTGCGTGCCGGTCTTGGCCTTGAAATGCTGCTGATAGCGATAGTCGATCAGCGTATTCAGCCCATCGACCGCCTCGACCCAGACATCGCCGCCGCGGCCACCGTCGCCGCCGTCGGGGCCGCCGAACTCGATGAACTTTTCGCGCCGGAACGACACCGAACCGGCGCCGCCGTCGCCGGAGCGGATGTAGACCTTGGCTTGATCGAGAAATTTCATCGGATTGTATGGTTTCTGCTATTGGCTTTGCGGGATTGCTCTAAACCAAGGCGGGTCGAAGGGCGAGGGCCGTTTTTGCTACTGTAACGTCGCGCGTAGCTCTGGACGCGTACCATTTGGTTGACCCTTGCCGAAAAATCGATCCTCGGCTTTCCAAGCGCGAGATGTCGGAATGAAGCTGGTAACTTACAATATCCATTACGGCGTCGGCCTCGACGCCCGCTATGATATCGGCCGTATCGCCGATGCCGTGCGCGGCGCCGACGTGATCGCGCTGCAGGAGGTCACCCGCGCTAACCCGAAGAATGGCGGCCGCGACATGGTGGCCGACCTCGGCGAGGCGCTGCCCGACTATTTTGCCGTCTACGGCAGCAATTTCGAAGCCGACGCTGGCTCGCGCCTGGAGAACGGCCGCGCCATCACGACCACCTTCCAGCTCGGCAACATGGTGCTGTCGAGGACGCCGATCCATCTGTCGCGCAATCTCCTTTTGCCGCGCAGCCGCAGTGTCGAGGCGATGAACTTCCAGCGCGGCGCGCTGGAGGCGCTGGTCGAAACGCCGCTTGGTCCGATCCGCTTCTATTCCACCCATCTCGACCATCGCAGCCCGGTTGAACGCCTGAGCCAGATCCGCTTTCTGCGCCAGCGTCTGTTGAAATACCCGCTCGAGGGCGGCGGGCTCTCCGGCGTCGCCGAGATCGGCTTGCCGGAGCTGCCTTCTCCCGAAGCCTTCGTCGTCATGGGCGACTTCAACATGCTGGCCGGATCGCCGGAACATGTCGAACTCGCCGGCCAGCCTGACCACGAATTCGGCATGCCGGTGACCGCCGACCTCGCCATCGATGCCGCCGCACGCCTCGGCGCTGCCGGCGCCGATCTCGTCACCTGGGTCGACCCCAAGCAGCCGGGCGATACCAGCCGCTACAAGCGCATCGACTACATCTTCACCAGCGCCTCGCTTGCCAAATCGCTGAGGCGCCTGTGGGTCGACCGGCAAGCGGCCGGTTCGGATCACTTGCCGGTCTGGCTCGAGATGACGTGAGCCGCATCCATCAAAAATGCACCCAGTTCCGCAGGCTGGTCCAGGTCTTGCGATCGAGGCGGTAGCGTTCGACCGGCACCTGACCGGCAACGATCGAATTCAGCATGCCCTGGCCGGCATACTGGAAGCCGCATTTGTGGATGACCCGGCGCGAGGCCGGATTGATAACCCGCGTCGAGGCGTGCAGCACCTGGATCGTGGTTCTCTGGAAGGCAAGGTCGACCAGTGCGTGCGCTGCTTCCGTCGCGTAGCCGCGCTTCCAGTACGGCTCGCCGATCCAGTAGCCAAGCTCCAGCCCGCGATCCGTGGTGTTGAGCCCGGCACAGCCGACGAAGGTCTCGGTGCCGGCCAGCGTCAACGCATAGGCGATTCCGGCCCGGCGCGATGCCGTCATGGCCAGGAAAGCGCGTGCCTCCGCCTCGCCATAGGGATGCGGCATGCGAGCCAGCATTTCCGCGACATGGCGGTTGTCGGCGAGCGCCACCAATTGCTCGATGTCGCTTTCACGCGGGGCACGCATGACCAGCCGCTCGGTCGCGAGCACCGGGCAATCTATCGTGTAACTTTCGTCGTCTGTCGCTTCCGCTTCGGCAACCATATCAAAGTCCTCCAGGCACAAGAAAAAGGGGAGATGGAAACCCATCTCCCCTGATCCATTTCCTGGCTTGGCCAGACACCGGTCCCGAGATGGGTGCCGGTGTTCTCGTGCGGAACCGGCTACTCCGCTGCCTTCGTCATCGGGTTCACCGATACGTAGGTTCGGCCATTGGCTTTTTTGTTGAAGGTGACTGCGCCAGCTTCGAGCGCAAACAGCGTGTGGTCCGTGCCAATGCCGACATTGGTGCCGGGATGCCACGTCGTGCCACGCTGACGAATGATGATGTTGCCCGGAATCACGGCTTCGCCGCCGAACTTCTTCACGCCGAGCCGCTTGGAATGGGAGTCGCGACCATTGCGCGACGATCCGCCAGCTTTCTTGTGTGCCATCTAACTACTCCGATGCGCCGCGAGGCGCCTAAACGATCTTATGAACGCGTTCGCGTTCCGTTTCAAGTCCGATCCGGCGACGATTGCGTCGGTTCGTTCTACTTCTTCGCCAATTCCTTGGCCTGCTCACGCCAGTCCTTGATCTGGTCGGCGCTGAACGGCATGTGCTCGTCGATCTTGGCGACGTCCTTGTCGGACAGCTTGGCGATCTGGGCAAAGGTGGTGATGCCCTGTTCGTTGAGCTGGCCGGCGGCGACCGGGCCGATGCCCTTGATCACGGTCAGGTCGTCCGGCTCGCCCTTCGGCGCCTTGAACAACGGTGCGGCGGCTTCGGCAGCCTTGTCCTCGGTCGTCTCGGCCTTGGCTTCCTTCTTCGGCGCAGCCTCTGCCTTCGCTGCTGCCTTCGGCGCGGCTTCAGCCTTCGCCTCGGTCTTGGCTGCAACTTCAGCCTTCGCTTCGGTCTTGGCGGCGGCCTTCTTCGCCGGCTTGGCGCCACCCAGCAGGATTTCAGCAATCCTGACGGTGGTCAAAAGCTGGCGATGGCCGATCTTGCGGCGCGAATTCTGCCGGCGGCGCTTCTTGAAGGCGATGACGGTGCGGTTCTTGCCCTGCTCGACGACTTCGGCGGTGACCATCGCACCATCCACGAACGGTGCGCCGAACGTGACGTTTTCGCCCTCGCCATGCGCGAGCACACTACCGATCTCGACGATGTCGCCGACATTGGCTTCGAGTTTTTCGATCTTCAGGAGATCGTTGGCGGCAACGCGATACTGCTTGCCGCCCGTTTTGATGACTGCGAACATTTTTTGCCTTTCGCTGTTCGGTCGGCCTTGATGAACCGCCACAGGCGGTTCGGCCGTCTTTTTGTCAGTCTGCGGGTTCAAAAAACAAGCGGCGCGGAAGATCCCTCCACGCCGATTGCGCGCTGTCCCTAACCGAAGGTTCGGCTTGAGTCAAGGCAAGCGCCGCGGGCAAGCTGCGAATGGGTTGAGCCCAGACCTTGCAAATATCGAGCAGTGACCACCGGAGCCTCGAAGAAGCACGGACAGAAGCTGCGGCGCCGGGGCAGATTGGCCCTTGTAACCTGCCTGTCCAGCCGTTATCTAGTGCGCCGCGCCGGCAACGGCGGACCATGACCGCGGAGAGGTGGCAGAGTGGTCGAATGCACCGCACTCGAAATGCGGCATGGGTGCAAGCCCATCGGGGGTTCGAATCCCTCCCTCTCCGCCAGTGATCCTATTGTCCAACCCGGAGACATGGGTAACAGATTGTACTTAAGACATGGGTGACAACCTCGTGCCGAACGGGTTGTCGATGGTCTGCAAGGTCCTCTGTTCCAAGTCGATATACCCGAGATCGTAATGCATGAAGCTGACGAGCCAAATGCCGTCGTCGATCTCCTTGATTCCCAGCCTCTGACCGGCGAGCACGGTCGAGACGTTGATCTTCTTCCTGTGCATGCAGATGCGGCCGCAAGCGGTAACCAGGATGTCGCGGTCGTGGAAGGGGTATTCCAGTTCCGGCAGGCCGTATAGGCTCTTGAGGACGGCGTGTAGAGCTCGGCCGGGGTGCGCATGGCGAGCGCCTCGTGTGGCCTTTCCTCGTTGAATTCGCTGATGAAAGCGTCGAACCTCGCCTGCTGCTGGAGAATGTTCATGCCGGGCGGCCTGGTCGTCTCTTTCTTTAAGGGTCGTCTCTTTCTTTAAGGTCAGATGCATGCGCTCGTGGCGGCCGTTCTGTTGCGGGTTGCCCGGCTGGATGCGCTCGATGACGATGCCGAGCCTGAGCCAGAACACCGACAGGCGCGAGAGATTGTAGAGGCCGTTAGGCGAAGCGAAAGGGAGCCCGTTGTCGGAGCGGATGGCGGCGGGCAGGCCGCGCTCCCTGAACAGCCGCACGAAGGCCTCGATGACCGGCGTCTCCTTTGTCGATTCAAGCGCTTCGCAGGCGAGCACATAGCGCGAGATCTGGTCGGTGACCGTCAGGGGGTAACAGTAGCTACCGTTGCCGAGCCTGAACTCCCCCTTGAAGTCGGTGCACCACAGATCGTTAGGGGCGGCGGCTTGCGACAATGGCGTGCCCACGGCCTTGCTCGCCCGGTTCCTCTTGCGGGCCTGGCTCACAAGGCCGTGACGGTCGAGCACGGCATGCACGGTGCTTTTGGCCGGGATACGCACATCACCGGCGAGCTTCCTGACCAGCAACTCCCTGATCTTGCGAGCGCCCCAATGCGGCTTCTCGCGCTTGGTCTCGACGATCAGCCGCTCGATCTGCTCGGGCAACTGGTTGGCGTACCTCACCGGCCGCCGCGAGCGGTCGCAAAGCGCCTCCAGCCCTTCCTCCCTATACGGTTGAAGATCTTGTAGCCAGTCTTGCGCGAAATCCCGAAATCCCGGCACACATCGCTCATGCCTTCTCCCGCGAGAAGGCGGGCAACGAAACGTAGACGTTCCTCCATCACCGAACACTCTCTCCACGGCATCAACACCTCCGGCCAAAAGCCAAAAGTGTTACCCATGTGTCCGGTACAAAACGTCACCTATGTCTCAGGCCGCGCACTAATTTTTTGATGCTGCCTGCCGAACTCAGCCATAAATGCTTGTGAAGTCGCGGAGCTCAATTGCAGCCCGGCGTTAGCATTGGCCCGCTACGTCGTTGTGACCAGGCAACCGAGCGGTGTTGCGGAAGGTTGTCAGTTTCGCAGTGTGGGTCAAGCGTCAGTCGGATCGTAAGTGTATTTGGTGATCGACCCGTCGCGAAGCTATCCACGACCTCATCGATCACATGGAACGGAGCAAGAAACCACTTCGCACTGGATGGCGGCTGGGTTCTGTTGCGAGCAGTTGCTGATCAAGACGCGGTGACTTGTTCTGCGGCGGCAAGGGCCACCAAAATCAGCGAGCGATGCACTAACTGCTGGAGCGCGCCCCGCCTTCGAGGTGTAAATAGCGCTATATTCCGGGAGGAAGAGCCATGAATGCAGTGCCTCAATGGCGGCTCGCAGGCGACTGGTTCGACATCTGCAGCTGCGACATCCCTTGCCCTTGCGAATTCGCACAGCGGCCGACCGGCAATCACTGCCAGGGCGTGCTCGCCTGGCATGTGCGCGAGGGTCGGTATGGCGACGTGAAGCTCGACGGCCTGTCGCTGGTGGCGCTCGGCGAGTTTGAAGGCAATCTATGGGCCGGCGAGGCAAAAGCCGTGATGGGCATGTACCTCGACGAGAAGGCGAACGAGCGGCAACGTGAAGCCCTTCAGGCGATCTTCGGCGGGCAGGCTGGCGGCTGGCCGGCGGGCTTTGCCGCCAACATCGGCGAGATGCGTGGCATGGAGTTCGTGCCGATCACTTTCGAGGTGGCGGGCGACCTCGCCACCTGGCGGGTCGAGATTCCTGGCCTCGTCGTCGGGCATGCGGAAGCACTTTCAGGTCCCACAACACCACCCGGCAAGCGGGTGCAGACGATCAACCCGCCGGGCTCGGAGGTCGGCCCGGGCCAGGTTGCCACCTGGGGGCGTTCGGTCGAGGTGAGCACCAAAGGCTTCGGGCTCGACTGGACGGGCACGACCCGCTCCAGCAAACACATTCCGTTCGACTGGACCGGCCCGAACTAGGGACGTGCCGATGCCTGACGCGTCCCCCGGGAAATCGTGGCGGCTCCGGAATTTGCGTGGCATGCCGCTCGGCCTTCTCGCATCGCTCGTGGTGCTGACAGCGGCGGCATGGGCGCTGACCCTCAGCATGGATATACCAATGGGCATTGCGGTGCGCGGCGGGATGGAGGGTATGGAAGGCATGGCCGGCGTGGCGACGGCCGGAATTGCCGCCGACGGCTGGTCACTCGCCGGCGCCGCCGCCTTTCTTGCTGCATGGACGGTGATGATGGCTGCAATGATGCTGCCGGCGGCCGCGCCCATGATCTTTATGTTCGCAGCGGCGCAGGCCAGGCGCGAACAGCACGTCGCCATCCCGGCCTGGATATTCGTCGCGGGCTACATGCTCGTCTGGGCGGCGGCGGGCCTTCTTGTGTATGTCCTGGTCCAGCTCGCAAGCGAGTTTGCGACGAGCCTCGATCCGCCTCAGCGTTCGAAATGGGCGCCGCTCGCGCTCGGTACAACGCTTGGCGTCGCCGGCCTCTACCAATTCACGACCCTCAAGCACATTTGCCTCAGCCATTGCCGTTCGCCGCTCGCTTTCATTGCGCAGCATTGGCGCGACGGGCGGGTTGGCGCAGTCGAGATGGGGCTGCGGCACGGACTCTATTGCCTTGGCTGCTGCTGGGCTCTGTTTGCCGTGCTGGTCGCGGTGGGCATCATGAGCGTCGCCTGGATGCTGCTGTTGACGCTGGTCGTCTTCGTCGAGAAGCTGCTGCAGCGCGGCCGCCCCTTCGAAGTTGCTGTGGGCATTGCGCTGATGGCCCTCGGGGTCGCTGTATCGTTCGGCGCGATCGAGATGCCCTGGATGAGCGGCTAACCCTCAGCCGGGTGGTGAAATTCCAAACACGTCGGTCTCATTTTCAGTCCTTAGGGGTAAGGGTGGGTCGTTCTGTTTGACGAACGATGCCAGCAGCTGACAGTCGGAGCGGTGCTGGCTCAAGATGGCACGCTATGCAGCCTTCCGCCGCAATTGGCTCACGCTCAGCCACACCGCCGAAACCAGGAAGTAGAGGGCGCCTACTGCGGCATAGCCGGCCACGTTGGAGATCGATGGCGGCATCGGCATCCGCGCCTGCGCGATGAAAAACGTGCCTGCCAGTGCTGATTGCCCTCCGCTCAGGATCATCGCCCACTGCGCACCAGAGTTCTTCCAACGGCGGACGGCGGTGCCGAGTTGAAGCAGGCCGGACAGGATCGCCCATAGGCCGAACACGCCCAGCACCCAGTTCATGCTCATCTTCTGCGCAACAACGACCGCGAACGTTGTCGCCACACTGACCACGACGTTGATGGCCTGGGTGCGATTCTGTCCCAATCCTCCGCTGCGCGATGCGTCGACAAAATTGGCCAGGGCATCCCATGCAGGATAAGCCACGAGCAAAACCGCCGCGACCACCCCGGAATGCTGCCCCACCGTAAAGGCAGCCGCCACCCAGACAGCCGAGAACGCCGTCCGAGCGAAGTAATAGAGCTTGAGCCATTGTTCCTGGCTGGCGCGGAAAAGATTGTTACTGTAAGCCGTCATTGGATAAACCTTTCGACTAGTAGGTAGGGTCTCTCGACGGACGTCGCGGAGTGATCGCTAGTATGGTTAGTTGAGATCTAGGCTGGTATCCGGGGGGAAGCGCGGAGCCGCTCCAGGAGCGGGCCGGTCACGACGGCGAATGCCTTCGGATCGCCATAGGCCCGTGCTGAAAGCATCGCGCCATGAACGGTCGCCATGAACGCTTCAGCCTCGGCACGAGGGGTACTCATCAGTCGAAATTGGCCGTGCCGCGCACCGCGCTCCATCACGGATGTCAGCCAAGCCGACAACGAGCGGAAATGCGCCCGGACCTCAAGGCTAACTTCCTCGGGCAGCACGGGGAGCTCGCTTGCCAACAGCGCGCAGATACAAAACGGGGCGCTGGCGTTCGCGATGCAGGCTTCCCAATACCCGGCATAGGTCCGCAACTGTTCGAGCGGATCGGATTCGTGAAGTTCGACATTTGCCATCCCCGCTTCAGTTTCTTCGCGATACCGCGCAACCAGCGTCCGAACCAGATCGACCTTGCTTGGGAAATGGTGATGGATGCTCGCCTTACGGATCCCGACCACTTCAGCAATGTCGGCATAACTGAAACCGTTGTAGCCGCCAGCGACGATCAGCGAACGCGCACAAGCCAGGATGTCGTCAGAGGTGGTAGACAAGTTGCTCATGCTTTTACCTACCTTCTGGTAGGATGGCAGTCAAGCCTCCTTGCACCGCGAGTAGCGTGAATTGCGTGGCTATGGCGTAGACCTCATTCGATCTTCATTGTTTTCGGCCCGCCATCAATTCAAAAAGCTCCGGGTGTTTGTCGATCGAGGTAGCCATCCCACTTCGAGGACGAGGCAACACCCTCCGGCCGACCGGACCACCGCTAATAGCCGTGCGGCACTAGGCGTCTGCACCGACTGCGCTATCTCCCCATCGTTAGCTTGTTCTATCGCTGGTTGAAGACTGGGAGGTTTCCATGGATCGGCGACTATTTTTGACAGGAATGTTTGGCATTGCCGGGGCCGCGGCCCTTGCAAGCACGGTTCGGCCAATCAATGCGGTGGCCGGCGTTCCAACTGCCAGAAGGGGCATTCTCGATGAACTCGAGGCGCCGGATGTCGAGACCTTCGACGACGACGAAACTCAAGCAGAGTTGCAACCAGTCTATCATCGCCGGTGGCACATGCCGCGCCGGCGCCGCCGGCGCGCCTGGAGAAGGGTCTGTCGCGTTTACTGGCGAAACGGCTATCGGCGCAGGCGGTGCTTCCGCAGGCGCGTCTGGGTCTGGTTTCGATTCTAGCAACTGGCCGGCTTGAACCCTGGCCATCGCGGCCGGGGTTTTCGCCCCAGGCGGCCGTTAGCGCCCTTACGGAGCTTTCCTAAGAGCGCGGAGGAGGCTGACGGTGTTTGCAGGTTTCAGAGCCACCAGCCTACGACTGGACGATACGACGATTTTCGCAAGGGTCGGAGGCACCGGTCCGCCGCTGCTGCTTCTTCACGGTTTTCCAGAAACGCATCTGATGTGGAGGGATATCGCCGCAGCCTTGGCGCCCCGCTTCACGGTGGTCGCCGCCGACCTTCGAGGCTATGGGCAAAGCGGATGTCCGGTTTCCTCTGCCGATCATAGCCCATACGCCAAACGCGCCATGGCCGGCGACATGGTTCAGGCCATGAAGCAAATGGGGTTTGAGCGGTTCATGGTTGCCGGGCATGATCGTGGCGGGCGGGTTGCCTATCGCCTGGCGCTGGACCATCCCGACAACGTGCTCAAAATCGCCGTCCTCGACATCATCCCCACCGCCGCAACATGGGATCGGGCGGATGCCAGACTGGCGCTTGGCTTCTGGCCCTGGAGCCTTCTTGCCCAGCCGGAGCCCCTGCCGGAGCGTCTGATCGGCGCGGCTCCCGATGCTGTCGTCGACGATGCAATAACGCAGTGGGGATCGTCGGCGAAAATGGTCTCCAAAGAGGTCAGGGACGCCTATGTTGATGCGCTTCGCGATCCCGCGCATATTCATGCCATCTGCGAAGAGTATCGCGCCGCTGCGACGATCGATCGTGAACATGACGCGTTGGACCACGCAAACGGTCGTCGCATCGACTGTCCGCTACTGGCGCTATGGAGTGGCGAAGGCGCCCTGGAGAACTGGTATGCGCAAGAAGGCGGGCCGCTGGCCATCTGGAGGAAATGGGCCGACAGAGTGGCAGGACGCGCTGTCCAAGGCGGGCACTTTTTCCCGGAAGAGCACCCCGACAAGACGGCAGCGGCTCTCTCGGAATTCTTTGAAGACAAACAGGTCGGTCAGCACAGAGTATTGTAGAGGTCACATGCTTCAGTTACGCGGAACCTCGCGAGTGCTTCGCGGCCTGAGATCGAGAACCCTCCGAAAATCCGCCCGTCCGGCATCAATGTGCTTGATAAGGGAATGAAGGCGATCTCCACGGCCACGCCTCTGATATGCAGCCTCATGTTTGTCGGAAGTTGCGCATCGCCTTTGCCGGCATCCTTTGACGCTGCGAAATACGACAAGATGAGTTGCGTCGAGCTCAACGTGGCGATCGGCGCTGTCGCCGACGAAATGTCGGCGACAGCCATCGCTCGTGGCAAAGTCGTCCACACCAACATTCCGGGCTGGCTGTTGGGAGGGCAGCGTGTCGCCTCGACCGTAGCTGCCCGCCAAAGCGCGAAGATCGAGCGCTTGCGGCAGCAGGAGGCTGCGATTGCAGCGGCGAGACGAAGCCGGTGCTGATTGCGTCACTGAGGTGGGTCTTCAGCCCGCCACCCCGGGCTGATGCGCAGCGATCGCGCCGAGGAATATCTCGCCGAAATCCTTGAGCTTGGCGGCGCCGACGCCGTTGACCGCGGCGAAGGCGTCCAGATCACGCGGGCGGCGTTCGGCCATATCGATCAGCGTACGATCCGAAAAGATCACGAAGGCCGGCACCTGGCGTTCCCGGGCAAGACGCAGCCGTACAGCCTTGAGCGCAGCCAGCAGCGCCGAATCCAGACCTTCCGTGCCTGCTGCGGTATCCTCAGGACGTATCTTGCCTCGCGATGACTGGCGCGCGTCCAAGCGATACCGGAATGAAGCCTCGCCCCGAGCCAGCGCACCGCCCTTCTCGGCAATGGCGAGGCCGCCATGGCCGGCTGGGTCCACTGTCAGGAACCCTCCCGCGACGAGTTGGCGGAGCAGCGACAGCAAGAAACTCTTTTTATGCGCCACACCGGTGCCGAAGCTGGCAAGCCTGTGGTGGTTCCTGGCCAGGACCTTCTCGGTTTCATGGCCGAGCAGGACATCGACGACATGGGCGACGCCGAAGCGCTCGCCGGTCTGTGCGATCGCCGCCAGGATGATCCGCGCCTCCGCCTCGCCATCCGCATGCGGCGCCTGGTCGAGGCAGTTGTCGCAATTGCCGCAAGGCGAAGCACTTTCGCCGAAATAGCCAAGCAGGATCTGACGGCGGCACTGCGTCGTCTCGCAATAACCGATCAGCGTTTCGAGCCGGCCATGCGCGCGCCTTTTGTGCTCAGCCGGCGCATCCTCGTCTTCGATGAAAAGCCGGCGCATGCGTATATCGCCGAGACCGAAGAGCATATGTGCCTCGGCCGCTCGCCCGTCGCGGCCTGCCCGCCCGATTTCCTGATAATAGGCCTCCAAGCTGCCCGGCAGGTCGGTGTGGAAGACATAGGCGACGTCGGGCTTGTCGATCCCCATGCCGAAGGCGATGGTCGCCACCATCACCACGCCGGACAAGGTCATGAAAGCGTTTTGATTCGCTTCACGCGCGTCCTTGCTCATGCCGGCATGATAGGCGAACGCGCGTACGCCGTTCCGCTCGAGAAACGCCGCCATCTCTTCGGTCTTCTTGCGCGACAGGCAATAGACGATCCCGCTGCGGCCTGCATGGCGCTGCACGAAGTTTAGCAATTGGCGCTTGCTGTCTTGCTTGGGCTCGATGCCTAGCTTGATGTTCGGCCGGTCGAAGCCGAGCACCACGGTATCGACGCGCCCGTCGAACAGTTGCGCGGCAATGTCGGTGCGCGTCGTCTCGTCCGCCGTCGCCGTCAGCGCAATGATCGGCACTTTCGGGAAGATATCACGTAGTCTCGACAATTCTTCGTATTCGCGCCGGAACGCCGGTCCCCATTGCGAGATGCAATGTGCCTCGTCGATGGCGATCAGCCGGACATCGAGCTTGGTCAACGCCTCGAGCATTCGCACCGTCATTAGCCGCTCCGGTGCAAGATAGAGCAGGCGCGTCTGGCCTGCCGCGACACGGCGCCATGCAGCGACATTGGCATCGCGGTCGAGCGAGGAATTGATCGTATCGGCCGCCACGCCGGCAAGGCGCAATGCGGCGACCTGATCCTGCATCAGGGCCACCAGCGGCGAAACGACAATGGTGAGCCCGCCCAGCACCAGCGCCGGGACCTGGTAGCAGAGCGATTTGCCGGCGCCGGTCGGCATGACGGCCAGCACATGATGCCCGGCCAGCAGCGCCTCCATCACGGCCGCCTGGCCGAGACGAAAATCATCGAAGCCGAATACATCCCTGAGGACGCGCCGCTTGGAATCCTCTGTCGGGATGCTCGCTGCAACCTGCATTACAGAACTTTCGGGGATACGACCTGCCGAAATTCCCCGGCGAATCGCCAGGTGATTGCCTGGACAGCAGATTCGAACATTTATCGACCCCTCTGGTCCTGTCCGCGGCACCGCCTGAGGCGAACTTCTCTCTCATTGGCCGATATCAGACCGTCGTTCCAGCCCCTATTCGCTTTGGCTGTGAATATCGCAACGCCTCGGAGCGGTTAATCCTATCTTCACCATCATTCGGCAGGTTCAGGTTCTGCGGTGATGTTTTGAGTACCGCGGCGCCACAAGCGCCCAGGCAACACGCCCGCGTCTCTCCGGAGGCGCGGGTTTTTTCGTTCCGAGAGCCGGCTGCCTGAACTTCGGGCCCGCAGCTCAGTCGAGGAAATCGGCGCGGTGCGGCGTGAAGCTGTCGACCAGTCGTCCCGCCTCCAGCGCCCTGACACCATGGACCAGATTGGACGGAACGATGAAACTGCTTCCCGTCTCCAGGATTTCGGTCCTGCCGTCGATGGTGACTTCGAAGCGGCCTTCGGCGACGTAGCTTGCCTGGACATGCGGGTGCGAGTGCAGCGCGCCGACGCCGCCCTTGTCGAAACCGAACTCGACCATCATCAGTTCGTCGGTGTGCAGGAGCACGCGCCGGCGGTTGCCGTCGGGCGTCGGCGTCCACGCACCCTCGCCGGCATGCGAGAAGATTTTGGTTCCGGTCATCGTCAGACTCTCACCTTTTGTTGTTCATCGCGCCAGCCAGCCGCCGTCCACCGGCACCACCGCGCCGTGCATGTAGTTGGACGCTGGCGCCAGCAGGAAGACGGCTGCGTCGCCGATGTCTTCCGGCGCGCCCCAGCGGCCGGCCGGAATGCGCGCCAGGATCGAGGCGCTGCGGTCGGGATCGGTGCGCAGCGCCTCGGTGTTGTTGGTCTCGATATAGCCCGGCGCAATGCCGTTGACGTTGATGCCCTTTGCCGCCCATTCACATGCCAGCAGGCGGGTGATGCCGAGCACGCCATGTTTGGAGGCGGTGTAGGAGGCGACGCGAATGCCGCCCTGAAAGCTCAGCACCGAAGCGATGTTGACGATCTTGCCACGCCGCCCAGGCTCGGCAAGCACGTGCCTGGCAAAGCGCTGGCTGAGGAAGAACACCGTCTTGAGATTGACGCCAATGACGTCGTCCCAGTCGGTTTCGGTGAGGTCGACCGCATCGGCACGCCGGATGATGCCCGCATTGTTGACCAGGCCATCGAGCGGTCCGGTGCCGTCCCAGACGCGGTCAAGCATCGCCTGGGCAGTTGCATCATCACCAAGATCGCAGCGGACCGCCTCGAAGTGGCCGCCGACAGCCGCAATCTTCTCCGCCGTCTCGTCCATCGCCGACCGGCCGACGCCGACGACCGCGCCGCCGGCGCGCGCGATCGACACGGCGATGCCCTGGCCGATGCCGGTATTGGCGCCGGTGACGAGGATGCGCTTGCCGGCAAGGCTGAAGGCCGAGAGATCGCTCACTTGAGCTCCTCCATCGCCACCAGGTCGACATCGGTATAGTCGACATTATCGCCGGCCATCGCCCAGATGAAGGCGTAGTTGGAGGTGCCGGCGCCCGAATGGATCGACCATCCCGGCGACAGCACCGCCTCCTCGTTGCGCATCACGAGATGGCGCGTTTCGTCCGGCTCGCCCATGAAATGGAACACCCGCGCCGCCTCCGGCAGGTCGAAATAGAGATAGGCCTCCATGCGCCGGTCATGCACATGGCATGGCATGGTGTTCCAGACCGAACCGGGGGCAAGCTGCGTCATGCCGACGACAAGCTGACAGGTCTTTACGCCATCGGCATGGATGAACTGGAAGATCGAGCGCTCGTTGGAGGTCGCCTGGCTGCCGAGATCGAGCCGCTTGGCATCGCCGATGCGGATCAGCCGGTTGGGATGGCTCTGATGCGCCGGCGCGCTGAGCAGGTAGAACTTAGCCGGCTCAGCCGGATTGCTCGCAGCGAACGATACCTCATCCGTGCCCATGCCGAGATAGAGCATGTCGCGCGCCTGCAGCTCGTAGGATTGGCCGCCAGCTTTGACGACGCCGGCACCGGCGATGTTGACGATGATCATCTCACGGCGGTCGAGAAAATTCTTGGTCCCGGTCGGCTTGATCGCCTGCAGCGGCAGCGGTGTACCGGCGGGCACGGCGCCGCCGACGATCATGCGGTCGTAATGGGTGTAGGTCAGGCCGATGCGGCCGGGCCGGAACAGGCCTTCGATGAGAAAATTGTGACGGAGCTCGTCCGTGCCCATCGCCGCGGCAGAAACAGGGTCGATGGCGAAGCGGGAGGTGAAATCCGTGTGATTGTCAGTGTGATTCATTGCTGTCCCATGGGGCTGCCTTATTGGTCATTCGGTTGCCGCGGCCTTGACCGAGTCGGCATAAAAAATCTGGCGCGCGTGCAGGCGCTCGCGATAGCGCTGCTGGCTGGCACCGAGATGCGCGCGCATCGCCTCCCGCGCCGCTTCGGCATCGCCTGCCGAGATGGCGTTGAGAATCATCAGGTGTTCGCGCTGCAGGCCGCGCTGGTAGGCGTCGGACTGTGCGAACTCGGTCGACCAGGGCGAGGTCACATCGCAAGGAATGGCGCGCCGGCCGAGCACGTCGAGCATCTCGACATAGAACGGATTGTTGGTGGCGCTGGCGATTGCGCGGTGGAAGGCAAGGTCGGCCGGTCCAGTCGGCTCGCTGTTGAGGAGCAGCCGTTCGAACTCGAAGAAGGCTTCCTGGATTGCCGCTTCCTGCGCGGCGTTGCGCCGGATGGCGGCGAGCCCGGCGGATTCGATCTCGATCGCCAACCTGACTTCGAGCACGTTGAGGGCAATCGAATCCTTGCTGCCCATCTCCGCTGCCAGGGCACCGAACGCTGTCGAGATATGTTCGGTGACGAAAACGCCGGCGCCTTGGCGCGGCTCGACCAGGCCGTCCGCGGCAAGCTTGGCCAGCGCCTCGCGTATCACGGTGCGGCTGACCCCGAAGGTTTCCGTCAGCTGGCCCTCGGTCGGCAGCTTTTGCCCAGGCTGGATCTCGCCCGCCTGCAGCTGCTTGCGGATCGCCGCGACGACGGTTTCCGAAAGCTTCGGTCTTCGTTCGACGCGGAGCCCGACGGCAGTGTCCGATGCCATGTCGCACCCCCTATTTGAAGACGCTCGGCAGCCATAGCGAAATGGCCGGAATGTAAGTGACGAGCGCCAGCACCACGAGGCCTGCGCCATAGAACGGCCAGATCGAGCGCATCGATTCCCAGACGGATATCTTGCCCACTGCGCATGCCACGAACTGAACTGCGCCCACCGGCGGCGTGTTCAGCCCAATGCCGAAATTGAGGATCATGATGACGCCGAAATGCACCGGATCGACGCCGTAGGCCTGCGCCACGGGCAGGAAGATAGGCGTGCAAATGATGATAGTTGGCCCCATGTCCATGAACGTGCCGAGGAACAGCATCAGGAGGTTGAGCAGGAGAAGCACGACCAGCGGATCGTCCGAGATCGCGTTCATGGAGGCGATGAGCGCTGCCGGCACTTTCAGGAAGGCCATCAGCCACGAGAACGCCGCCGCCATGCCGATGATGAGCAGCACCATGGCCGTGGTGCGCACGGCGCCATGGGTGGCATGAACGAACCCTTCCCAGGTCATCTGCCGGTAAACGAAGACGGTCACGAGCAGCGCATAGATGACGGCGATACAGGAACTCTCGGTGGCGGTGAAGACGCCCGATCGCACGCCGCCGAAGATGATCGCGATCAACAGCAGGCCGGGCACGGCGACGGCGAAAAGATGCGCGACTGCGGTGAAGCCCGGAAACGCCTCGGTCGGATAGCCGCGGGAGCGCGCGACGATATAGGCGGTGACCATCAGCGACAGGGCCAGCAGCAGGCCCGGGATGATACCGGCCGTGAACAGATCGGCGATGGAGATCTTTCCGCCTGCCGAGATCGAGTAGATGATCATGTTGTGCGACGGCGGCAGCAGCAGCGCGATCAGTGCCGCCATCGACGTGACGTTGACGGCGTAGTCCGCTCCATAGCCACGCGCCTTCATTTGCGGGATCATCAGGCCGCCTACCGCCGCTGCCTCCGCCACCGCGGAGCCGGAAATGCCGCCGAACAGTGTAGCGGTTGCAATGTTGACCTGCCCGAGGCCGCCGCGCAAATGGCCGACGAGCGAGCCAGCGAAGGCAACGATCTTGCTGGCGATGCCGCCGCGCACCATCAAGTCGCCGGCGTAGATGAAAAACGGAATGGCCAGCAGCGAAAAGACGCTCATGCCGGAATTCAGGCGCTGGAACACGATCAGCGGCGGCAGGCCCATATAGAGGACGGTGGCCAGGCTTGCGACGCCCAGGCAGAAAGCGATCGGCGTGCCGATAAGCATCAGCAGGGTGAAGACGCCGAACAGAATCCACAGTTCCATGGCGTCAGACCTTCACGTTGGCGGTGTCGAGTTCGGCCGCGACTTCGGCCGGCGGCAGTTCATCGAGGGCATCGTCGATCGGCGCGCCGGAGAGGCGAAGCACGATGCGCTCCAGCGTGAAGAGCACGATGAGCGCGCCTCCCGCGACAAGCGGGACATAGTCCCAGCCCCCCGATATGCCGAGTGACGGCAAGACGGAGCCCCAGGTCAATGCGACCAGCTGGCTGCCATACCAGATCATGCCGATGCCGAAGGCGAGCGCGACAAGATCCGAAATCATCCGCAGCCAGCGCTTGCCGCCTTTCGGCAGCACGTAGAGCAGTACGTCGAAGCCAAGATGGTAGTTCTCGCGCACACCGACGGCAGCGCCGAGGAAAATGAACCAGCTCATCAGCATCACCGAGCCCGGCTCGGTCCAGCTCGGCGAGCGGTTCAGAACATAGCGGCCGAACACCTGCCAGGCGACGAAGGCGGTCATCAGCACCAGCCCGATGCCGGCGATCGACAGCGCCGCCGTGCTGACGCGCGACATCACTTGCGCGACGCCGGACAGGAGCGGTGTTGGTCTTGGGCTGGAAGTCACCGGTTTTCTCCCCAGGAGGATGGCGGCACGGAATGTCCGCGCCGCCGCTTGATCACTGCACGGCCTTGATGGCTTCGACCATGGCCTTCAGCTTGTCATCCTTGACGTGCTTCTCGTAGACCGGCCCCATCGCGTCGATGAAGGGCTGCTTGTCCGGCGTCGTGATCTGCGAACCGGCCGCCTCGACCTTGGCGCGCGATTCCTTGACCTTGGCGGTCCACAGCTCGCGCTGCTTGGCGACGCTTTCCTTGGCGGCCGCCTTGAAGATCGCCTGGTCTTCCGGCGTCAGCTTGTCCCAGCTCGACTTCGCCATGACGAAGGCTTCCGGCACCATCGTGTGCTCGTCGAGCGAATAGTACTTGGCGACTTCCGCATGCTTGGCGGTGTCGTAGCTCGGAAAATTGTTCTCCGCGCCGTCGATGACTCCGGTCTCGATCGCCGAATACACCTCGCCATACGGCATCGGCGTCGCGTTGGCGCCGAGTGCCGCCACCATGTCGACGAAGATGTCGGACTGGATGACGCGGAACTTCATGCCGGCCATATCGGCTACAGTGTTGATCGGCTTCTTCGAATTATAGAAGGAGCGCGAGCCGCCGTCGTAAAAGGCGAGCAGCACCAGCCCGACCTGGTCGAACGCCGCCGCGATCTGGTCGCCGATCACCCCGTCCATGACCTTGTGCATATGCTCTTCCGAACGGAAGATGTAGGGCAGCGAGGGCACGGTGGTCTCCGGGATGAGCCCGTTGAACGGCGCCATCGAGACGCGGTTGAGATCGATCACGCCGGTGCGCACCTGCTCGATCGTGTCCTTTTCCTCGCCAAGTTGCGCGGAAGGATAGATCTCGACCACATAGCGGCCGGCCGTGCGCTCCTTCACCAGCTCGCCGAAATATTTGACCGCCTCGACCGTCGGATAGCCGTCCGGGTGGGTGTCGGACGAGCGCAGAACCGTCTGAGCGCTTGCCGTTCCGGCCAGCAGTGCGGCGGCAACTAGCGTAGCCCCCGCCAGTCTCGAAAAATGCAGCATTGGTTTCCTCCCGTTTGAACGATGGCGGCAAGCGCCGTTAGAGCCGGTACGCCTTTTTCGCGAGCGTATAGGCAAGTTCCTGCGCCAGCTCGTGCGCCTCGTCCTCGCCGAGCCGATGCTCGGCGACGAGACGCGCCAGAAAAGCGCAATCGACCCGGCGCGCCACATCATGGCGGGCCGGTATGGATGGAAAGGCGCGGGTATCGTCGTTGAAACCGACGGTGTTGTAGAAACCGGCGGTTTCGGTGGTCATCTCACGGAACCTGCGCATGCCTTCGGGGCTGTCGTGGAACCACCAGGCCGGCCCGAGCTTCAATGCCGGGTAGACGCCGGCGAGCGGCGCCAGCTCGCGCGCATAGCTGGTCTCGTCGAGGGTGAAGAGGATGATGGTGAGGTCGCGCTCCAGCCCGACGCAGTCGAGCAGCGGCTTCAGCGCCGTCACATAGTCGGTTCGGGTCGGAATATCGAAGCCTTTGTCCCTGCCGAACTTGTGAAAGATAGAAGGCGAATGATTGCGCCAGGAGCCGGGATGGATCTGCAGGACCAGCCCGTCGTCGCGGCTCATCTTGGCCATCTCGGTCAGCATCTGGGCGCGGAACAGCTTTCGCTCGCGCTCGTCGTCCGAGCCCCGGCGGATGCGGTTGAACAGCTCCTGCGCGGCGGCATCCGAGAGATTGGCGGTTTCGGCCGTCGGATGGCCGTGATCGGAGGAAGTCGCGCCAAAGCTCTTGAAGAAGGCGCGCCGCTGGCGATGCGCATCGAGATAGCCGGCCCAATTGCCGGTGTCGCAGCCGGTGATCTCGCCAAGCCGGTCGAGATTGGCCGAAAAGCCTTCGAAGTCGGGATCGACGATCGCATCCGGCCGATAGGCGGTGACGACGCGGCCTTCCCAGCCGCTGTCGCGGATCATCTGGTGCCATCGGAGATCGTCGAGCGCGCCTTCGGTCGTCGCGATGACTTCAATATTGAAGCGCTCGAACAGCGCTCGCGGGCGAAAATTCTCCCACTGCAGCAAGGTCGAGATCATATCGTAATGGCGGTCGGCGGTTGCGGCCGTCAGCGGCTCGTCGATGCCGAACAGATGGGCAAGCACATGGTCGAACCACAGCCGGGTCGGCGTGCCGCGGAACAGGTAATAATGCTCGGCGAAGCACCGCCAGATCGTTCTGCCGTCGGTTTCAACCAGCGAGCCGTCAAGCGTCGGCACACCAAGCTCCTCAAGCCGAACGCCCTGGCTGAACAGCATGCGGAAAATGTAGTGGTCCGGCACGATCAGCAACTGCGCCGGATCGGGAAACGCCTCGTTGAGCGCATACCAGCGCGGATCGGTGTGGCCGTGCGGGCTGACGATCGGCAGGTCTTTGACCGCGGCATAGAGATCGCGGGCCAGCGAACGCGGGCGCGCCTCGGCGGCAAACAGCAAGTCCGGATCCGTCAATGCGGCCACGTGAATCCTCCCAATCCGGACATCGGTAGGGTTGGAAAGAAATAATGTCAACATACAAAAACTGGGTTGTTGTATGATGACTTTTCGTCGGCCATTGCCCATTGTGCGTGACGGTATCGGGTGTTACGCCGCCTGCCAGCAGTGACCCAACAATCTCGATCAGACACGTGGCGCAATGACCAATAGACGCCTTTCCAACAGCACGCTGAAGGCACTGCCGGCTTCGGTCGCGGTCCCGCGCTACGCCCGCGGCGCTATTGCACCGGGCATCGTCCATCTCGGCGTCGGTGCCTTCCATCGCGCCCACCAGGCGGCCTATGTCGACGACTGCCTGGCGGCGGGCGAGGCGGACTGGGGCATTGTCGGCGTGTCCTTGCGCAGTCCTGACACGCGCGACGCACTGGCGCCGCAGGATGGCCACTACACGCTGGCGATCAGGAGCAGCGTCGGCGAAGAGCTGCGCGTCGTCGGCTCGATCCTGTCGCTGCTGGTGGCGCCGGAAGATCCGGCTGCGGTGCTCGCCGCCCTGACCGATCCGCGCACCCGCATCGTCACGCTGACGATCACCGAAAAGGCCTATTTGAGGGCAGCCGGCGGCGGCCTCGACAATACCCACCCCGACATCGTCCATGATCTGGCCAACCCGCAAATGCCACGGACGGCGCATGGTTTCCTGACCGAGGCGCTGTCGCGCCGCCGTGCCGCCGGCATCCAGCCTTTCACCGTGCTCTGCTGCGACAACCTTCCGGCCAATGGTGCCACGCTGCACCGCCTGCTGGTCGAATTCGCCGCACTGCGCGATGCCAGGCTCGCCACTTCGGGCGATGCCAGGCTCGCCGCACACATCGCCGACGGCGTCGCCTTCCCGTCGAGCATGGTCGACCGCATCGTGCCGGCGACCACCGATGCCGACCGGGCGCGTATCGCCGTCGAGCTCGGCGTCGAGGATGCCTGGCCGGTGATGACCGAGCCGTTCTGCCAATGGGTGGTCGAGGATGATTTCCCGGCAGGCAGGCCGGCCTGGGAAAAGTTCGGCGTCACCATGGTCGGCGACGTCGGGCCCTTCGAGGACATGAAGCTGCGGCTGCTCAACGGTTCGCATTCGGCAATCGCCTATCTCGGCCTGCTCAGCGGCTACGACACGGTCGACCGCGCCTTTGCCGACCCGGCGATCCGGCAATTCGTCGACGGACTATGGGCCGAGGCCATCCCGACGCTGCCGCAGGACGCCGGGCTCGATACGGCCGGCTACACGGCCCAGCTCGCCGAACGCTATTCGAACACCGCGCTCGCCCATCGCACGGCGCAGATCGCCAATGACGGCAGCCAGAAGCTGCCGCAGCGCATCGTCGCCTCTGCCCTCGATCGGCTGGGTGCTGGTGACCCGCCCGCGCATCTCATGCTGGTGGTGGCGGCCTGGATCGCCGCTTGCGAGGCGCGCGGCAAAACCTTGCCGGAAGCTCATTTCACCGACCCGATCGACACTCGGCTTACGGCGCTCGGCAGCCGACCGGCTGGTGAAACGGTGACAGCGATATTCGATCTCGCCGGCTTCGCCAAGGACCATGCCCACCGCATGACACTGATCGATCTGACGGCAGCCCATCTCGAGCGCCTGCGGCGGGGCGGACCTGCCGCTGCCTTCGCAGCGCTTGGCATAGGCAGTGAGAAGCCATGAGACAAACCTGGCGCTGGTTCGGGCCGGACGATCCGGTGACGCTTGCCCATGTCCGTCAAGCCGGCGCCGTCGGCATCGTCAGCGCGCTGCATCACCTCAATGACGGCCGCGCCTGGCCGGCGGACGAGATCGCCAGGCGCAAGGCCGAGATCGAGGCAGCAGGCCTGACCTGGGATGTGGTCGAGAGCATCGTCGTGCACGAGGACATCAAGACCCGCAGCGGCAACTGGCGCACCCTGATCGACAATTACAAGGCGTCGGTCCGCTCCGTCGCCGCCGCCCGTATCAACACCGTCTGCTATAATTTCATGGCGATCACCGACTGGACGCGCACCGACCTCGATTATCCGATGCCGCATGGCGGCACGGCGCTGCGCTTCGATGTCGTCGAGCTCTGCGCCTATGACGTCTTCATCCTTGAGCGAGAAGGGGCGGAGGCCGATCACCCACCGGCCCGTATCGAGGCCGCGCGTGCGCGGCTGGAAGGGATGAGCGACAGCGACAAGGCAAGGCTGGAGCGCAACCTGATCGGCTGGGTCCCGGCGCGCGAATTCATCTTCGATCGGGCAAGCTTCCGCCGCGCTCTCGACCTCTACAAGGACGTCTCCACCGAAGGCCTGCGCGAAAACCTGTTTGCCTTCCTGCGCGAGATCGTGCCGGTGGCCGAAGAGGCCGGCGTCAGATTGGCGATCCACCCCGACGATCCGCCCTTTTCGCTGTTCGGCCTGCCGCGCATCGTTTCCAACGCCAATGATGCCCGCGCGCTGCTCGACGCGGTCGCTTCGCCGGCTAACGGGCTGACCCTGTGCACCGGCTCCTACGGCGCGGGCGCGCAGAACGATCTGCCGACGATGGCCGAGGCCTTCGCCGAAAACATCCATTTCGCCCATCTGCGCAATGTCACCAAGGAGCCAGACGGCTCCTTCCACGAAGCCGAGCACCTCGACGGCGACACCGACATGGTGGCGGTCGTGTCGGCGCTGATTGGCGAAGAGCGGCGGCGCAAGGCGGCAGGCAGGGCGGACTGGCAGGTGCCGATGCGTCCGGACCATGGCCACGCGATCGTCGACGACATCGGCAAAAAGGTGAACCCCGGCTATTCCTGCATCGGCCGCCTGAAGGGCCTCGCCGAACTGCGCGGCGTCATGCGCGCGGTGGAGACGCTGACGGTGTGACCAGCCCCCCTTCTCCCCTTGTGGGAGAAGGTGGCCGAGCGGAGCTCGGTCGGATGAGGGGTGCTCCAGGGATCGCCGCCGTCTCAGTTCTTCCAACACCCCTCAACCGTCTCGGCGCTGCGCGCCGATCCACCTTCTCCCACAAGGGGAGAAGGCAAGGGGCGCCTGTTAAGCCGGCAACAGCGCACCTTCAAGCGTCGTAAGCTGGTTGAGGAACTGCTCGGCCTTGCTGCGGGTCTGGTCGTCCTTGGCGTCGGCGGCGTCTTCCCTGGCCTCCTGGATGCGGCGGGCAAGGTCGGCGCGGTCGATGTCGCCGACGGCCACAGCCGATTCCGCCAGCAGCGTGCAGCCGGCCGGAACGATGTCGGCAAAGCCGCCGAACACCACGTAGCGCTCTTCCTTGCCTTGCGCGGTCTTTAGCGTGACGACGCCCGGCTTGATCGTCGTCATGACCGGCGCGTGATGCGCCATGACAGTCATTTCGCCCTCGGCGCCCGGAATGACGACGGATTCGACCTGCTCGGAAACCAAGAGGCGCTCCGGCGAGACCAGTTCGAATTTGAAAGCTTCAGGCATGATCAATTTAGCGACTGGTGAATGGTGAATGGTGAATGGTCAGAAAGAATGACCTTCACTCAGCCCCCGATTTCCTATCCGCTACTCCCCATTCACAATTCACTATTGACCATTCACCATCAGGCCGCTTCAGCGGCCAGGCGCTGTGCCTTCTCGACCGCTTCCTCGATGCCGCCGACCATGTAGAAGGCGGCCTCCGGCAGATGGTCGTAATCGCCGTTGCAAAGGCCCTTGAAGCCCTTGATGGTGTCGGCGAGGTCGACCAGCTTGCCCGGTGCGCCGGTGAACACTTCGGCGACGAAGAAGGGCTGCGACAGGAAGCGCTCGATCTTGCGGGCGCGGGCCACGGTCTGCTTATCCTCTTCCGACAGCTCGTCCATGCCCAGGATGGCGATGATGTCCTGCAGCGACTTGTAGCGCTGAAGGATCGACTGCACCTGGCGGGCGACCTGGTAATGCTCTTCGCCGACAACCATCGGGTCGAGCATGCGCGAGGTCGAATCGAGCGGATCGACCGCCGGATAGATGCCCTTTTCCGAAATCGCGCGGTTGAGCACGGTCGTCGCGTCGAGGTGGGCGAACGAGGTCGCCGGTGCAGGGTCGGTCAGGTCGTCGGCCGGCACATAGATCGCCTGCACCGAGGTGATCGAACCCTTGGTCGTCGTGGTGATACGCTCCTGCAGCGCACCCATGTCGGTGGCCAGCGTCGGCTGGTAGCCCACGGCCGAAGGAATGCGGCCGAGCAGCGCCGACACTTCCGAGCCCGCCTGCGTGAAACGGAAGATGTTGTCTACGAAGAACAGCACGTCCTGGCCCTGATCGCGGAAATATTCGGCAACCGTCAGCCCGGTCAGGCCGACGCGGGCGCGGGCGCCCGGCGGCTCGTTCATCTGGCCATAGACGAGCGCGGCCTTGGAGCCTTCGCCGCCGCCCTTCTTGTTGACGCCGGACTCGATGAACTCGTGATAGAGGTCGTTGCCTTCGCGGGTGCGCTCGCCGACGCCGGCGAACACCGAGAAGCCGCCATGCGCCTTGGCGACGTTGTTGATCAGTTCCTGGATCAGCACCGTCTTGCCGACGCCGGCGCCGCCGAACAGGCCGATCTTGCCGCCGCGGGCATAGGGGGCCAGCAGGTCGAGCACCTTGATGCCGGTGACCAGGATCTGCGCTTCCGTCGACTGCTCGACATAGGTCGGCGCCGGCTGGTGAATCGAGCGCATCTCGATGCCGTCGACCGGGCCTGCCTCGTCGACCGGCTCGCCGATGACGTTGATGATGCGGCCGAGCATGCCCGGGCCGACCGGCACGGTGATCGGAGCGCCGGTATCATAGACGTCCTGGCCGCGGACCAGACCTTCGGTCGAGTCCATGGCGATGCAGCGCACGGTGTTTTCGCCCAGATGCTGGGCCACCTCTAGCACCAGGCGATTGCCGACGTTGATCGTCTCAAGCGCGTTCAGGATCGCCGGCAGATGTTCGCCGAACTGGACGTCGACAACGGCGCCGATGACCTGGCGAACCTTGCCTGCCAGGCCGGTTTTCTTGATGGTGGCGGCCGGCGCATTCACAGCGGCGGCCTTGGTTGCTGCCGCCTTCTTGGCCGGAGCGGCCTTTGCTGCCGCCGGAGCCTTCGCTGGTGCCGCGGCCTTCGGGGCTACCGTCTTCGGGGTCGCTGCTTTCGCCATCGTTCTTACCCTTTTCGTCTCTTTGTTTCTCACACGCTTGAGGTCGATGACCTCCTTGTGGGCGTGCCTAGAGCGCCTCGGCGCCCGAAATGATTTCGATCAATTCCTTGGTGATCTGCGCCTGCCGCTGGCGGTTGTAGGTGATCGACAATTTGTTGATCATGTCGCCGGCGTTGCGCGTCGCATTGTCCATGGCGCTCATCTTGGCGCCCATCTCGCCGGCAGCATTCTCGAGCAGCGCGCGAAAAACCTGCACGGAAATGTTGCGCGGGATGAGATCGGAGAGGATCTCGCCCGGCTCCGGCTCGTATTCGTAGACGGCGCTGCCGCCATCCCTCACTTCCGCGCCAGCCGCAGGCGCGCCCGCCGGGATAATTTGCTGCGCCGTCGGGATCTGGCTGATCACCGACTTGAACTGCGAATAGAACAGCGTGCAGATATCGAAGCCGCCTTCGTTGAACAGGTGGATCACCTTCTTGGCGATGGCATCGGCATTGACGAAGCCCAGCGTCTTGACCTCGCGCAGGTCGACACGCTCGATGATCAGCGCCCCGTAGTCGCGGCGCAATATGTCGAACCCCTTCTTGCCGACGCAGATGATCTTGACCTGCTTGCCGTCGGCCAGAAGCTTGCGGATGTGGTCGCGGGCAAAACGGGCGATCTGCGAATTGAAGCCGCCGCACAGGCCGCGTTCGGCCGTGCAGACGACAAGCAGATGCACGTCGTCCTTGCCGGTGCCGGTCATCAGCGCCGGGGCATCGCCGCCGCCGCCGATCGCCTGGGTGATGTTGGCCAGCACCGCGCCCATGCGCTCCGAATAGGGACGCGCCGCTTCCGCCGCTTCCTGCGCGCGACGCAGCTTCGCCGCGGCGACCATCTGCATCGCCTTGGTGATCTTCTGCGTCGCCTTGACCGAGGCGATACGGTTACGAAGGTCTTTTAACGAAGGCATGCTTCAAACCTGATCCCGTCCGTCCTGCTCAAGCAAAGGTCTTGGCGAAGGCGTCGATTTCTGCCTTCAGCCTGGCGCGCAGATCGTCGGACAGCGCCTTCTCCTTGCGGATGCCGTCGAGCACGTCCTTACCGGCCGAGCGCATATGCGACAACAGACCATGCTCGAACTTGCCGACCTGGTTGACCGCCAGCTTGTCGAGATAGCCGTTGACGCCGGCGAAGATCACCGCGACCTGCTCCTCGACTTTGAGCGGCGAGAATTGCGGCTGCTTCAACAGCTCGGTCAGACGCGAGCCGCGGTTGAGCAGGCGTTGCGTGGCGGCATCGAGATCGGAGCCGAACTGCGCGAAAGCAGCCATTTCGCGGTACTGCGCGAGCTCGCCCTTGATCGACCCGGCAACCTGCTTCATCGCCTTGATCTGCGCCGAGGAGCCGACGCGCGACACCGAAAGGCCGACATTGACCGCCGGACGGACGCCCTGGAAGAACAGATTGGTTTCCAGGAAGATCTGGCCGTCGGTGATCGAGATGACGTTGGTCGGGATATAGGCCGAAACGTCGTTGGCCTGCGTTTCGATGATCGGCAGCGCCGTCAGAGACCCGCCGCCGTTTTCGTCGTTGAGCTTGGCGGCGCGCTCGAGCAGGCGCGAGTGCAGGTAGAAAACGTCGCCGGGATAGGCTTCGCGGCCCGGCGGACGGCGCAGCAGCAGCGACATCTGGCGATAGGCGACGGCCTGCTTCGACAGGTCGTCGTAGCTGATCAGCGCGTGCATGCCGTTGTCACGGAAATATTCGCCCATGGTGCAGGCGGTGAACGGCGCCAGGAACTGCATTGGCGCCGGATCGGAGGCGGTCGCGGCGATGATGATCGAATAGTCGAGCGCGCCGCGCTCTTCCAGGACCTTGACGAACTGCGCCACCGTCGAGCGCTTCTGGCCGACGGCGACATAGACGCAGTACAGCTTTTCCTTCTCAGGGCCGTTGTCGTGCACCGATTTCTGGTTGAGCATGGTGTCGAGGATGATCGCGGTCTTGCCGGTCTGGCGGTCGCCGATGACCAGCTCGCGCTGGCCGCGGCCGACCGGGATCAGCGCGTCGATGGCCTTGAGGCCGGTCGACATTGGCTCGTTCACCGATTTGCGCGGGATGATGCCGGGCGCTTTGACGTCGACGCGCTTGCGTTCGGTGGCCTGGATCGGGCCTTTGCCGTCGATCGGGTTGCCGAGCGCGTCGACGACGCGGCCGAGCAGACCCATGCCGACGGGTGCATCGACGATGGCGCCGGTGCGCTTGACGGTGTCGCCTTCCTTGATGTCGCGGTCGGCGCCGAAGATGACAACGCCGACATTGTCGGCTTCGAGGTTGAGCGCCATGCCGCGGATGCCGCCGGGGAACTCGACCATCTCGCCGGCCTGGACATTGTCGAGGCCGTAGACGCGGGCGATACCGTCACCGACGGACAGCACCTGGCCGACTTCGGAGACCTCGGCCTCCTTGCCGAAATTCTTGATCTGGTCTTTCAGAATTGCGGAAATTTCCGCGGCGCGGATGTCCATCAGCCGACCTCTTTCAGTGCAAGCTTGAGCGAATTGAGTTTGGTTTTGAGCGACGTATCGATCTGGCGCGAGCCGATCTTGACCACCAGTCCGCCGAGCAGCGACGGATCGACGGTGACCGTGATCGCCACGTCTTTGCCGGCGACGCTTTTCAGCGCTGCTTTCAGCTCGGTTTCCTGGGCAGGCGTCAGCGCATGCGCCGAGGTGACCTCGGCAGCGGTCTCGCCGCGGTGTTCGGCGGCGATCCGGCGGAACGCCTTGATCATGCCGGGCACGGCGAACAGCCGGCGATTCTGGGCAACGACGCGCAGGAAATTGCCGGTGAGGCCGGTGATCCCTGCTCTGTCGGCGATCGCGGCGATCGCCTTGGCCTGGTCCTCGCTGGAGAAGACAGGGCTCCTGATCAGCCGCGAAAGGTCAGCGCTGCCTTCGAGCATCGTTTCGAACCTGTTGAGGTCGGCCTCGACGCTGGCGACCGAATTGGCCTGCAGCGCGAGTTCGAACAGCGAACCCGCATAGCGTTCTGCGACACCTGAGATTGGCGATGACGATTGGGCCACGGACCGTCTTTTCTCTTGTCTGACAGGCCGCAGATTGTTGGCGCGAGCAAAAACTCTGGCTAAATCTTTGACCTTACTGCATTTTTCCAAGCACGGAGGCGCGGCTTCCGCTATCCCCGGTCGAAAGTCGATTGCCGTCTAGCACAGGCATTTTCAGACCGCAATGCGTCGTCCGGCATGGTTTTCAGGCACTATTGTCGCATCCGCCGGGCGAGTTCAGCAACCAACCCCGGATTGATCCCTGATTCAGGGCAAAAAGCCGAAGGCGAAGGCAAGCGGCAGCGCCGCCAGCACCAGCTCGACGACGATGGAAGCCCAGTTGAACGGCGTGTTGGCGCCGTCCGACATCATCGATAGCAGCCGGCCGAAGGCGGTGAACAGCCAGGAGAAGCCGAGCGCCATATAGAGCAGCGGCTGCGCCAAGAGGATGCAGCACAGGCTGACACCGAGATAGAAGCCCGACATCCTGCCGCGACCTTCGGCGATCGCCGCCGCCTTCTCGGGCTTGACCTGCAGCCTGAGAATCCGGAAGGCCAGCCCTGGCGCCAGGAACAGCAGCAGCCCGAAAAGCAAGGTCACGACGGCGCTTGACCATGCCAGCCACTCGCCCTGGCTCATCGGCCATGGAAACGCAAATTCCATCCTTGTCCCCTCGTAAATGGATATTCAAAATTTTCGGGCATTCTAGCGAAGCAAGAGACATGCGCCAGATGGGCCGTCGCAATTTACGGGGCGTCAGCCCAACGCGAGCGCCGTTGTATCGACCGGGCTAACAGGACGTTACACAACGGGCTGTTTTTTTCTGCACAATTCCTATATTGTGACTACATGAGACCACAAGAGGTTCCGCGCATGAAGACGATGCAACTACGAGAGGCAAAGGCCAGCCTTTCCGCGCTCGTGGAGGCTGCTGAGAACGGTGAGCCCACGGTTATCACCAAGCACGGCAAGCCCGCAGTCATGGTGGTGCCAATCGGTGAGGGACGGAAACTTTATCCGCAGAACAGCCAAAAAGACTTCGTGGATTTCCTGCTTCAGTATCCAGGCGGCATCGAGCTTGAGCGAAACGAATCGCCGTCGCGGGAAGTGGAGTTTTGACCGGCTATCTGCTTGATACGTCTTTTCTCTCGGCATTTGCACCTGGTCGGCCTCTGCTTCCGGCACACGTGCAGAACTGGGTTGCCGAACAAGGAGAACGCGGCTCTTGGCAGCTCTCGTCGATCGTCATCTTGGAGGTGGAACGAGGAATCGCGAAACTGAAGCGGGCGGGCGGGCATATGAAGGCAGAGCGCATCAATGAGTGGTTCGAAAGGTTGCTTCTAGAGTTCAACCAGCGCATCCTTCCCATCGATTTAGCAATCGCGCGAGAAGCCGGAAAACTGGAAGACGCCACTATCGCCAGAGGCGCCAATCCGGGTCTGGCGGACGTTCTGATCGCAGCTACTGCCCGTTTGCACGGCCTGTCAGTTTTGACGGCCAACACCCGGCATTTTGCGATTCTCGACGTGCCTTACCTGAACCCATTCACCGAACGCGCCTCGAAAGGGTAATTCGACAGCTTACAAAAAGCTCTGCGGGTCGATGTCGACCTGGACTCGCACCGAGCCCCTTATCTTTGGTCCCTCGGCCAGCATGGTGCGAATGAACCCTTGCATGTCGGCGCGCCGCTCGCCCTGGATCAGCAGGCGAAAGCGATGGCGGCCGCCGATCAATGACAGCGGCGCCTCGGCCGGGCCGAGCACGAACAGGTCGGTGGCTTGCGGCGCGGCGCGACGCAGGCCACGGGCGTGCCCTTCGGCTTCGGCCCGTGTCGCCGCGCTGACGATGACGCCGGCGAGCCTGCCGAAGGGCGGCAGCCCCGCCCGCTCACGCTCGGCGATCTCGCGCTCGTAGAAGGCCTCGGCATCGCCTGAGACGATCGCGCGCATCACCGGGTGGTCGGGTTGGAAGGTCTGCAGCAGGCCGAGGCTTTTCTTGCCGGTGCGACCGGCGCGGCCGGTCACCTGGCTGAGCAGTTGGAAGGTGCGCTCGGCGGCGCGCGGGTCGCCATTGGCAAGGCCGAGATCGGCATCGACCACACCGACCAGCGTCATGTTGGGGAAATTATGGCCCTTCGCGACGAGTTGCGTGCCGATGACGATGTCGGCCTCGCCATTGGCGATGGCTTCAAGCTCGAGCCGCAGCCGCCGCACGCCGCCCATCAGGTCGGACGACAAGACGATGGTGCGGGCATCGGGGAAATGCGCGACGACCTCCTCGGCGATGCGCTCGACGCCTGGCCCGCAGGCGACCAGATGATCGAGCGTGCCGCATTCCGGACAGGCTTCGGGCCGGCGTTCATTGTGCCCGCAGTGGTGGCAGACGAGCTGGCCGCGAAAGCGGTGCTCGACCAGCCAGGCCGAGCAGACCGGACAGCCGAAGCGGTGGCCGCAGACCCGGCAGAGCGTCAGCGGCGCATAACCGCGGCGGTTGAGGAACAGCAGCGACTGTTCCTGTTTTGCCAGTGTCTGCCGCATTTGTCCAAGCAACACCGGCGACAGGAAACCGCCGCGTGCCGGCGGCGCGCGGCGCATGTCGATCGTCTTGAGATCGGGAAGTGCCGCCTCGGCAAAGCGCGCCGAAAGCACCGCCCTGCTGTAGCGGCCCTGGCTGGCATTGACCCGGCTTTCGACCGACGGTGTCGCCGAAGCGAGCACGACCGGAAAGCCGCCGATATGGCCGCGCACCACGGCCATGTCGCGCGCGTTGTAAAAGACGCGATCCTCCTGCTTGTAGGCGGGATCGTGCTCTTCGTCGACGACGATCAGTCCAAGCTCCCTGAACGGCAGGAACAGCGCCGAGCGCGCGCCGGCGACGACCCGCGCGCCGCCTTCCGCTACCTGCCGCCAGACCTTTTCGCGCATCCTTGGCGGCAGGTCCGAGTGCCACTCCGCCGGCTTGGCGCCGAACCGCTCCTGGAAGCGTTCGAGGAAGGCATGGGTCAGCGCAATTTCCGGCAGCAGGATCAGCACCTGCTTGCCGCGATCGAGCGCGGCCGCGACCGCCTCGAAATAGACCTCCGTCTTGCCGGATCCGGTTACACCGTCGAGCAGGGTGACCCCGAATGTACCGGTCGCGACATTGGCGCGCAGCGTCTCGGCGGCATCGCTCTGGTCGGGCATCAGTGAAGGCACGGCGTAGCCGGGATCGGGTGCTGCGACCACCGGCCGCGGCGGGATCATCACCGTCTGGAATACGCCCTGCGCCCGCAGCCCGTCCACCACCGTCGACGACACGCCTGCCGCATGCGCCAGGCCGGATCGCGTCCAGGCAAGTCCGCCTTCGGCCGTCTCCAGCACGCGCGTCCTCGCCTCCGTCATCCGGTCGGGCTTGGCGAAGGTGCGCTGCAGCCCTTCGATCCACGGCTCCGGATCGAACGCCTCCGGCGCCCTGAGCAGCATGCGCGCCACCATGCCGGGCGGCGACAGCGTGTACTGCGCCACCCAATCGACAAAACGCCGCATCGCGCGGTCGATCGGCGGGCAGTCGAAAACCTGCTCGATCGGCCGCAATTTCTTCGCGTCGACCTTTTCGACGGCGCCGTCCCAGACGATGCCGGCGACCTGGCGGGGCCCAAGCGGAACGCGCACGATCGAGCCCGGCACCACGCGCATGCCAGCCGGCACGGCATAGGTGTAGGGGCGCTCGGCGGGCATCGGCACCAGCACCGGTGCGGCCGCGACAAAGGGCGAATCTTCGATCATGAGGCGTGACCTTGCCCCGACTTTGGTCTAGATCAAAGTCCGACCCCGAATGTGCATGACGTGCACATGAAAAATCTTCAGGAGACCGCCATGAAATTTTTTGTCGACACCGCCGATGTCAAGGAAATCCGCGAGCTGAACGATTTGGGGCTGCTCGACGGCGTAACCACCAATCCGTCGCTGATCCTGAAATCCGGCGGCAAGATCGCCGACGTCACAAGAGAGATCTGCGAGATCGTCAAGGGCCCAGTCTCGGCCGAAGTCGTCGCCACCGAATACAAGGACATGATGGCGGAGGCCAAGATCCTGGCCAGGATCGCCGACAATGTCTGCATCAAGGTGCCGCTGACGCTCGATGGCCTGAGAGCCTGCAAGGACATCCGGTCGGACGGCCGCATGGTCAACGTCACGCTGTGCTTCTCGGCCACCCAGGCGCTGCTCGCCGCCAAGGCCGGCGCCTCCTTCATCTCGCCCTTCGTCGGCCGCATCGACGACAGCGGCTGGGACGGCATGGAGCTGATTGCCGATATCCGCACCATCTACGACAATTATGACTTCCAGACCGAGATCCTGACCGCTTCTGTGCGCACCGTGAACCATGTCAAGCAGGCGGCGCTAATCGGTGCCGATGTCATCACCGCGCCGCCGGCGACGCTCAAGGCACTGGTCAAACACCCGCTGACCGACAAGGGCCTGGAACTGTTCCTCGCCGACTGGGCAAAGACCGGGCAGAAGATCGGCTGAAGCGACTATCCTACGAAAAAAAAAAGGCCGAGCAATCGGCCTTTTTTTGCAGATTGCGCACTCCGGAAAGACCTAGCTTGCCGCCGGCTTGCCGTGCTTGATCAGATCCTGAGCGATCGACAGCCGCAGCACATCTGCCAGCTCGCGCGCCGCACGGTTCTCGGCGTCGATCTGGGCTCGGTATGACGCGAATTCCTGGCGCGGCCTGTCGTATGACGACGGAATCGAGCGCTTGCCCCTCGCTATGACCGTGCCCGTCTTGGCATCGCTGAGCACATAGTTGGCGGTCAGCGTTACAGTGCCGGCGGTCGGCTCGTCCTCGTCTGTCGTGACCTGCTCGATTGCCGCCGATTCGACGAGTTCGGAGACGCCGAGATCAAGCGAATAGACCGGCGAAGCCGGCTCGCCGGCGCCCCGGCCGAGCGCGAAGATCAAATTGTTGCGGACCTGCTGGGCGTAGCGGGTCTTGACCGGCTTGACCGAGATCGATGCCAGCTCGGCAGCAGCGCCGACCTGCGAGCCGGCGATCAGCGGCGCGCTCGAATAGAGCGGCCGCACCGTACAGGCGGAAACCAGCGCCACCGAGGCGAGCAGCCCGCAAAGCACGACGCGGCGCAGCGTCAGCTCTGTCTTTCGCGGATCAGGCAACGACATTAACGATCCTCTGCGGCACGATGATCACCTTGCGCGGCGCCTTACCTTCGAGCGCTCTCTGCACGAAGTCGAGGGCCAGAACCGCTTTTTCGACCGCACCTTGGTCCGCGTCGCGGGCAATTGTCAAATCGCCGCGCTTCTTGCCGTTGACCTGCACCGGCAGCACGATCTCGGCGTCGACGACAAGCGAGGGATCGTAGACCGGCCAGGGCCGTTCGGCGACAAGGTCGGTGCCGCCGAGCGTCTGCCAGCACTCCTCGGCCAGATGCGGCATGACCGGCGCGATCAGGTGCACCAGGATCTCGACGGCCTCACGGCAGGCCGCTTGCAGCGCCGGACCGGCCTTGCCCTCTGCCGCCTCGTTGAGCGGTACAGTCAAGGCATTGGCGAGCTCATAGATGCGGGCGATGGCGCGGTTGAAGGCGAGCTTTTCGATATCCTCACCGACCGATTTCAGGATCTTGTGCGCGGCCTTGGACACTGTCCCGGCCTCGCCGTCCTTCGCCGCCTCTGGCCGGACTCCGGCGAGCGATTCGGCAGCCGTCGACACCAGGCGCCAGATGCGCTGGATGAAGCGGTGCGCGCCGGCCGCACCCTCGTCGGTCCATTCGACATCGCGCTCGGGCGGCGAGTCCGACAGCATGAACCAGCGCGCCGTATCGGCGCCGTAGCCGTCGGTGATCTCTTCCGGACTCACCGTATTCTTCTTCGACTTCGACATCTTTTCGAGCGGACCGATCACCGCCTCTTCGCCGGTGGCGATTTCGAAGGCGCGGCGCTTGCCGTCGGCGTCTTCCAGCCTGACCTCGCTTGGCGCAAGCCAGCGGCCGTTCGAGGCGCCGCCAACCCGATAGGTCTCGTGCACCACCATGCCTTGCGTGAACAGGCCCCTGAACGGCTCGGCGAGATCGACATGGCCGGTCTCGCGCATGGCGCGGGTGAAAAAGCGCGAATAGAGCAAATGCAGGATCGCATGCTCAATACCGCCAATATACTGGTCGACCGGCAGCCATTCAGTCGCGGCCTCGGGATCGGTCGGATCGTTTGCCCACGGCGCGGTGAAGCGAGCGAAATACCACGAAGAATCGACAAATGTGTCCATCGTGTCGGTTTCGCGCCGCGCATCCTTGCCGCAACGCGGGCATTTGACGTGCCGCCATGTCGGATGGCGATCGAGCGGATTGCCCGGCCGGTCGAACTCGATGTCGTCCGGCAGCTTGACCGGCAGGTCGGCTTTCGGCACCGGCACCACGCCGCAATCCTCGCAATGGATCATCGGGATCGGGCAGCCCCAATAGCGCTGGCGCGAAATGCCCCAGTCGCGCAGGCGGAAATTCACCTTGCGCTCTGCCATCGGCCGGTTGCCGATGGTCCTTTGTTCCAGCAGCTTCGCCACCTCGTCGAATGCCTGATCCGGCTTCATGCCGTCGAGGAAGCGCGAATTGATCATCGCGCCATCATCGACGTAAGCCTCGTCGATGACCTGGAAGCTTCCTTGATTCTTGCCTTCCGGCATCACCACCGGAATGACCGGAAGGCCGTATCTGTTGGCGAAGTCGAGGTCGCGCTGGTCATGTGCCGGGCAGCCGAAGATGGCGCCGGTGCCATAGTCCATCAGCACGAAATTGGCGACGTAGACGGGTAGCGTCCACCTCTCGTCGAACGGATGGACGACGCGAGTGCCGGTATCGAAACCCTTCTTCTCGGCCGTCTCCAAGGCCGCCGCCGAAGTGCCCATATGGCGGACTTCGTCGATGAACTTTGCCAGTGCCGGATTGTCTTTGGCGGCCTTTTTGGCCAGCGGATGGTCGGCCGCAATCGCCATGAAGGACGCGCCGAAGATCGTGTCGGGCCTTGTCGTATAGACTTCGAGCTCATGCTCGCCGGCGATTGGCTTGACCAGCGGCCAGCGGATCAGCAGCCCTTCTGAACGGCCGATCCAGTTCGCCTGCATCAGCTTCACTTTTTCCGGCCAGTCGTCGAGCTGATCGAGCGAATCCAGCAGATCCTGCGCATAATCGGTGATCTTGAAGAACCACTGCGTCAGCTCGCGCTGTTCCACCAGCGCGCCTGAGCGCCAGCCGCGTCCGTCGATGACCTGCTCGTTGGCAAGCACCGTCATGTCCTCCGGATCCCAGTTGACCTTGGAGGATTTGCGCGTCACCAGCCCCTTCTCGACGAAATCGAGGAACAGCATCTGCTGGCGGTGATAGTAGTCGACATCGCAGGTGGCGAACTCGCGCGCCCAATCGAGCGACAGGCCCATGACCTTGAGCTGCTCGCGCATGGCGGCGATGTTCTGATAGGTCCAGTCCTTGGGATGGACCTTGTTCTGCATCGCCGCGTTTTCGGCTGGCATGCCAAAGGCGTCCCAGCCCATCGGGTGCAGCACATTGAAACCCTTGGCCCGCTTGTAGCGCGCCACCACATCGCCCATCGTATAGTTGCGGGTATGGCCGATATGGATGCGCCCCGACGGATAGGGGAACATCTCCAGCACGTAGTATTTCGGGCGCGGGTCGTCATTGTCGGCTTCGAACAGCTTCTTGGCGTCCCAGGCCTTCTGCCATTTGGGCTCTGACGCGCGCGGATTGTATCGTTCGGTTGCCATCGGGTGTTTTTCACTTAAAAGCATGCGCGAGCCGCCGGACAATGCCCGGGCGGCTCAGGAAATGTCGTCGCGGTGTTCACCATGGATTGCCGGACCCGTCAACTGCGGCGATCCGGCGAAAAGCCAAACACAGGCAGGATATAGGCATGGCGAGCGCCGCCGAACAGCTTTTCACGGTCAAGGCAAGGATCGCTGCCGCCGAGCGCGAGGCAGGCCGTGAGGCCGGAGCGGTGACGCTGGTCGCGGTCTCGAAAACCTTCGACGCCGCCGATATCCGCCCCGTCATCGAGGCCGGCCAGCGCGTCTTCGGCGAAAACCGCGTCCAGGAAGCACAAGCCAAATGGCCGGCACTGCGGACGGCGTTTCCCGACGTCGAGCTGCATCTGATCGGTCCGCTGCAATCGAACAAGGCCAAGGAAGCGGTGGCATTGTTCGACGTCATCGAAACCATCGACCGTGAAAAGATCGCCGCAGAGCTGGCCAAGGAGATCGCCAGGCAGGGCAGGACGCCAAGGCTCTATGTCCAGGTCAACACCGGCTCCGAGCCGCAAAAGGCCGGCATCGAGCCACGCGAGGCTGTCGCCTTCGTCGCCCGCTGCCGCTCGGTTCACGCCCTCGCCATCGAAGGGCTGATGTGCATTCCGCCGGCCGACGAGAACCCCGGCCCGCATTTCGCGCTGCTGGAAAAGCTTGGGCTTGAGGCCGGCGTCGACAAGCTCTCCATGGGCATGTCCGGCGACTACGAAACCGCGATCGCCTTCGGCGCGACCAATGTCAGGGTTGGATCGGCGATTTTCGGCGCCAGATGAGGCGCAGCCGCCCTTAGGCCACAAGCTGACATTGACTAAGCCAGCGCATAGAAACGGAACGTTTCGTTCCTATATCGATCGAGTTATTCTCAACCCGTCTGGAGCCACCATGCGTTACAATCAACTTGGAAATACGGGGATGTTCGTCTCCGAACTTTGCCTCGGCACGATGACGTTCGGCGCGGCCGGCGAGAATGCCCAATGGGGCCTGATCGCCAGCCTCGACCAGAAGGGCGTCGACGAGATCGTTGCCCGCTCCCTCGCCGCCGGCGTCAATTTCTTCGACACGGCGGATGTCTATTCCTTCGGCGCCTCGGAACGGCTTCTCGGCCAGTCGCTCAGGAACCTTGGCGTCAACCGTCAGGACGTGATCATCGCCACCAAGGTTCATGGCGCCATGGGCGGCGGCCCGAACCAGCGCGGTTCCTCGCGCGGCCACATCATGGATTCGGTCGAGAGCAGCCTCGAGCGGCTACAGCTCGATCACATCGATCTCTACCAGCTGCACGGCACCGACACGGTGACGCCGATCGACGAAACGCTGCGGGCGCTCGACGACCTGGTTGCCGCCGGCAAGGTCCGCTATGTCGGCGTCTCGAACTGGCAGGCCTGGCGCATCGCCAAGGCGCTGGGTATTGCGGAGCGCAAAGGCTTTGCCCGCTTCGAGACCGTGCAGTCGTATTATTCGATCGCCGGCCGCGATCTCGAGCGCGAAATCGTGCCGCTGCTCAACGAGGAGAAACTCGGGCTGATGGTCTGGTCGCCGATGGCTGGCGGCCTGCTCTCCGGCAAATACGGACCGGGCGCCCCCGGCAATGGCGAGGGCCGCCGCGCCAGCTTCAATTTCCCGCCGGTCAATGAGGACCGTGCCTGGGCAGCGGTCGCTGTCATGCGCGAGATCGCCGTCAAGCACGGCGTCAGCGTCGCCACGGTGGCGCTCGGCTATGTCCTGGCCAAGCCATTCGTGATGAGCGTCATCATCGGCGCCAGCCGCATGGAGCAGCTGGAACAGAACCTTGCAGCCACCGAGTTGCAGCTCGATGCCGATGATCTTGTTCGCCTCGACGAAGTCAGTGCCCTGCCCGCCGAATACCCCGGCTGGATGCTGGAGCGTCAGGCGGCCGGCCGGCGGCCGGCGCCCTTTGTGCCGAAAAAGTAGTTCAATTTACCTTCGATTCGATGCTTTGGGAGCCGGCAGGCTCCCGATCTTTTTTTGGGCTCAAGTCAGCCGAACAGTCTCGACCAAAAAGTCCAAAAACGCCCGCACCCGCGCCGGCAGATACTTGCCTTGGCCGACATAGACGGCGTGGGTGAGTTCCTCGTCGCCGGGATTGAAATCTTCCAGCAGCGGCAGAAGCCGGCCGGCGGCAATGTCGGCCTCCACATGCCAGCGTGCCAGCCGGGCGATGCCCGCCCCCGAGAGCGCCATCAGCCGCATCGCCTCGCCGTCGCTGACCAGCGTATTTCCTATGATCGACAGGGTGATCGGCTTGCCGGCCGCGTCGATAAAAGGCCAGCCCTCGAGGTGACGAACGAAACGGAATCCCATCCGGTTGTGACGATCGAGGTCGGCGGGCGTCTTGGGCGTGCCACGCGCTTCGAGATACGATGGCGCCGCAACGACGACCACCCGGCTCTGCCCGAGCTTGCGCGCCACCAGCCGTGATTCGCCGAGCGGCCCGGCGCGGATGGCGACGTCAGCGCGCTCCTCCATCAGGTCGATGACATCGTCGGTCAACACCAGATCGACCGAGATTTCGGGGTAGCGCTCTAGGAAACGCGGCAAAAGCGGGATCAGCCGATGCTGCCCGAAAGGCACGTAGCTGTTGATCCGCAGCCGGCCACGCGGCGCGGCACCCGCCGCTGCCTCGCGCTCGGCCGCCGCCATGTCGGCAAGGACGCGCACGCCGCTGTCGAAGAACGCCGCCCCCTCCGGCGTCAGTTGCAGCTTGCGCGTCGAACGGCTGACCAGCCGCGCACCAAGCCGCGCCTCCAGCCGCGCGATCAGCTTGCTCACCGCCGACGGCGTCATCCGCAACGCGCGGGCAGCGGCTGAAAAGCTGCCCGCCTCGACGACGCGGACGAACACTTCGATCTCGCCGGAGCGATTGATGTCGGGCCTGGCCATTGGTGAATCTATTTCACAGACGATGTGCCCGATGCAAGGCTGGTTCACAGCACATCGCGGCACGATCTTCCGGATCGGGGCGTGGGAGGACACGGCGCCCGTCGTCAAAACTGGTCGTCATCGAAGTGGGAACCGCCATGCCCCTTGCTCTTTACGCTCTTGCCGCCGGTGCCTTTGGCATCGGCGTCACCGAATTCGTCATCATGGGCCTGCTGCTCGACGTCAGCACCGATCTCGGCGTCTCGATCTCAGCTTCCGGCCAGCTGATTTCCGGCTATGCGCTGGGCGTCGTCATCGGCGCGCCGCTGCTGACGATCGCGACCGGCCGTTGGCCGCGCAAGACCGTGCTTCTGGCGCTGATGGCGATCTTCACGCTGGGCAACCTCGCTTGTGCGCTTGCCCCAGACTACTGGACGCTGATGGGTGCGCGCGTACTGACCGCCTTCGCCCACGGTACCTTCTTCGGCGTCGGCTCGGTCGTGGCGACCGGACTGGTGGCGCCCAACAAGAAAGCCTCGGCGATCGCCCTGATGTTCACCGGCCTGACCATCGCCAACATCCTCGGCGTGCCCTTCGGCACATGGCTCGGCCAAGCCTTCGGCTGGCGCGCGACCTTCTGGGCGGTGACCCTGGTCGGCATCGCCGCCTTTACCATCATTCTGCTGCTGGTGCCGCGCAGCCGAACAGAGCCTGAGAAGAGCAATTTGCGCGCCGATCTCGCCTTGCTCGGCCGCGCGCCGGTCCTGCTTGGCTTTGCCACCACCGTGCTTGGCTATGCCGGCGTCTTCGCCGTCTTCACCTACATCGCCCCGTTGCTGACCGAGATCACCGGTTTTGACGAGACAGCGGTGTCGCCGATCCTGCTGGTCTTCGGCGGCGGCCTCATCGCCGGCAACCTCGCCGGCGGCAAGTTCGCCGATCGCTGGCTGGTACCGTCCGTTCTCGGCAGTCTCGTCGTGCTGGCGCTGGTGCTCGGCACCATGACCTTCGCCCTGCACAGCCAGGTCATGGCCGTTATCTATGTCGGCCTGCTCGGCGCCGCCGCCTTCGCCACCGTCGCGCCGCTACAGTTATGGGTGTTGCAGAAGGCGCAAGGCGCCGGCCAGAGCCTAGCTTCATCCTTCAACATCGCCGCCTTCAACCTCGGCAATGCGGCCGGCGCCTGGCTCGGCGGCGTGGTCATCGCCCATGGTCCCGGCCTCGGTGCCGTCACCTGGGTCGCGGCGCTGTTGCCACTTTCAGCGCTTGCCGTAGCGGCGTTTGCGCTGCGTCTCGACCGAGATCCTGTCCTCGCTACACCGGAAATCGCGCGGTCATAGAACGCAAACCTCAGCCAATCTTTGAAACAGCCATCCTTCCACAAGGAGCAAACCCATGGATTATCGAAATCTTGGCGCATCAGGCCTGAAGGTCCCGGTGCTCTCGTTCGGCGCTGGAACCTTCGGCGGTTCAGGCCCGCTGTTCGGTGCCTGGGGCAACAGCGATGCGGCGGAAGCACGGCGGCTGGTCGACATCTGCCTTGAGGCCGGCGTCAACCTGTTCGACACCGCCGATGTCTATTCGAATGGCGCTTCCGAACAAGTGCTCGGCGCTGCCATCAAGGGCCGCCGCGACGCCGTGCTGATCTCGACCAAGACCTCGCTGCCGATGGGCGACGGTCCCAACGATGCCGGCTCGTCACGTTCACGCCTGATCAAGGCCGTCGAAGACGCGCTGAAGCGTCTTGGCACCGATTACATCGACCTGCTGCAACTGCACGCCTTCGACGCCGCAACACCGATCGAGGAGGTGCTGTCGACGCTGGACAGTCTCGTGCGCGCCGGCAAGCTGCGTTATGTCGGCGTCTCCAATTTTTCCGGCTGGCAAGTGATGAAGTCGCTCGGCCTGGCGGATAGACATGGCTATCCCCGATACGTCGCCCATCAGGTCTATTACTCGCTGGTCGGACGCGATTATGAATGGGAGTTGATGCCGCTCGGCCTCGACCAGGGCGTCGGTGCGCTGGTGTGGAGCCCACTCGGCTGGGGCCGCCTGACCGGCAAGATCCGCCGTGGCCAGAAGCTGCCTGAGAAAAGCCGGCTGCACGACACGGCAAGCTTCGGACCGCCCGTCGAGGATGAGCATCTCTATCGGGTCGTCGACGCGCTTGATGTTGTCGCCGAGGAAACCGGCAAGACCATACCGCAGATCGCCATCAATTGGCTGCTGCAGCGGCCGACCGTCGCCTCCGTCATCATTGGCGCGCGCAACGAGGAGCAGTTGCACCAGAATCTCGGCGCCGTCGGCTGGTCCTTGACAGCCGAGCAGATGAAGAAGCTCGACACGGCAAGTGAGATCACCGCACCCTATCCGTATTTTCCCTATCGCCGGCAGGAGGGTTTTGCCCGGCTGAACCCGCCCGCAGTCTGACGCTCCAAAAGCTGGGCGGCGGCTCCCAGACTGCCGCCCGCCCGGCTAATGCAGAACGAACTCGCCGTCGACCTTGCGCCATTCGTTCGGCGCGATCAGCTTCTGGTGCGTGTAGCTGACCGAATGCAGCGGGCCTTCGAGCTTGGCCTTCCAGAACTCGATGAAGCGGATCAGCACGGGAAATTTCGGGGCGATGTCGTAATCCTGCCAGATGAAGCTCTGCAGCAGATGCGGATGATCTGGGAAGTGATAAAGAATCTTGGCCGTGGTCAAGCCATAGCCCTTGAGCATCAGGTCCATTTCTGAATGGTCGCGCATTGCCGGTCCCCTGGTTGATTCTCCTTCCTCCCAGCCTGAAATTGTGCACCCCATTTGCTTATTCGTCTATTGATATTTCTGCGATCAAACCAGATTCCTCCCGCAAAAACATGCGCTTAGCAGCCGCCTCACGAGAGTGCTGACACCGCCCGGCAAGGCACCTGCGGCATCCCGCCGCGCGAATCCAACGTCTAATGTTGCCGTCACCGCCGAACTGTTAATAATGCGCGCGAATTCGCGGCCGCATCGCCGCGATCCTGCCGGCGGTCAAGCCGGCGGTTTGGTTTTGGGGAGGAAGGCGAAGAAATGTCCGATGTTCATGTCCATCGCGTCCAGCCGGCGTGGAAGAAGAACGCGCTGATTGACAATGACACCTACCTGAAATGGTACGCCGACAGCGTCAAGAACCCGGACAAGTTCTGGGGCAAGCACGGCAAGCGCATCGACTGGTTCAAGCCCTACAGCAAGGTCAAGAACACGTCCTTCGACGGCAAGGTTTCGATCAAATGGTTCGAGGATGGCCAGACAAACGTTTCGTGGAACTGCATCGACCGGCATCTGAAGAAGCGCGGCGAACAGACCGCCATCATCTGGGAAGGCGACAATCCCTACGACGACAGGAAGATCACCTATAACGAACTTCACGCACGTGTCTGCCGCCTCGCCAATGTGATGAAGAAGCACGGCGTCAAGAAGGGCGACCGCGTCACCATCTACATGCCGATGATCCCGGAGGCCGCTTATGCGATGCTCGCCTGCACGCGCATCGGCGCCATTCATTCGGTTGTCTTCGGCGGCTTTTCGCCGGATGCGCTGGCCGGACGCATCGACGACTGCAAGTCGACCTTCGTCATCACCGCCGACGAAGGCCTGCGCGGCGGCAAGACTATCCCGCTGAAGGAGAACACCGACAAGGCGATCGAGATCGCCGCCAAGGCCGGAACGAAAGTCGAAAAGGTCTTGGTCGTGCGCCGCACCGGCGGCAAGACCGGCTGGGCCGCCGGGCGCGACGTCTGGTACCATGACGAGGTCGCCACGGTTAAGGCCGAATGCAAGCCCGAGAAGATGAACGCCGAGGACCCGCTGTTCATCCTCTACACATCCGGCTCGACCGGCAAGCCGAAGGGCGTGCTGCACACCACCGCCGGCTATCTCGTCTATGTCTCGATGACCCACCAATATGTCTTCGACTATCATGACGGCGATATCTACTGGTGCACCGCCGATGTCGGCTGGGTCACCGGCCACAGCTATATCGTCTACGGGCCGCTCGCCAACGGCGCCACCACGCTGATGTTTGAAGGCGTGCCGAACTACCCGTCGCAGTCGCGTTTCTGGGACGTGATCGACAAGCACAAGGTCAACATCTTCTACACGGCGCCGACGGCGCTGCGCGCGCTGATGGGCGCCGGCGATGCCCATGTCACCAAAACGTCGCGCAAGTCGCTGCGCGTGCTCGGCACCGTCGGCGAGCCGATCAATCCGGAAGCCTGGGAGTGGTATTTCAACGTCGTCGGCAACGGCAAGGTGCCGATCGTCGACACCTGGTGGCAGACCGAGACCGGCGGCATCATGATCACGCCGGTTCCGGGCGCCACCCACCTCAAGGCGGGTTCGGCGACGCGGCCCTTCTTTGGCGTCAAGCCGCAGCTGGTCGACGCCGACGGCAAGGTACTGGAAGGCGAAGCCAGCGGCAATCTTTGCATTGCCGACTCATGGCCGGGCCAGATGCGCACCGTCTATGGCGATCACGACCGCTTCGTGCAGACCTATTTCTCGACCTACAAGGGCAGGTACTTCACCGGCGACGGCTGCCGCCGCGATGCTGACGGCTACTACTGGATCACCGGCCGCGTCGATGACGTCATCAACGTCTCCGGCCACCGCATGGGCACCGCCGAGGTCGAATCGGCGCTGGTTTCGCATGAGAAGGTCTCGGAGGCCGCCGTCGTCGGCTACCCGCACGATATCAAGGGCCAGGGCATCTACTGCTATGTCACGCTGATGGCCGGCGAGACGCCAAGCGAGGAATTGCGCCAGGAGCTCGTCGCCCATGTCCGCAAGGAGATCGGCGCCATCGCTTCGCCCGACAAGATCCAGTTCGCGCCCGGCCTGCCGAAGACCCGTTCCGGCAAGATCATGCGGCGCATCCTGCGCAAGATCGCCGAGGATGATTTTGCCGCGCTCGGCGACACCTCGACGCTCGCCGACCCGGCAGTCGTCGACGACCTGATCGCCAACCGGCAAAACAAGAAGGGCTGATGCAACCCGCATTGGGCGCCGTCACCGAGCTTTGGCGCTATCCCGCGAGCTCGCTCGCCGGCGAGTTTCAGGAGGCGATCTCCGTCGACTGGTATACCGTCGAAGGCGACCGCCTGTTTGGTCTTGTCGATACCTCGACCGATGAAATCGCGCGGCCCGACCGCGAAGCGAAATGGCACAAGGTGCCCCGCATCCGCACCCGGCTGTCGCAGGCCGGCAGGCTGGAGGTCGCCATCCCCGACGGACGCTGGCTTTCGGCACCTGGCGCGCAAAGTGATCGCGCGGTTTCCGCGTATCTCGGCTTTGCGGCTTCCATCCGGCCGTTCCGCCGGGAAAATGCGGCTCCGGATTACCTCGGCCCCCTGCTGACGGAACGCTACGTCAAAACCCCTATTCATCTGCTGACCACCGCCTCACTGGCGCGTTTGAAAGTGCTGCATCCAGAGGGCGCCGCCGACGCGCGCCGCTTCCGCCCCAACATCGTCGTCGATATGCCAGAGGTCGAGGGGTCGTTTCCCGAGACGGAATGGATCGGGTGCAAGCTGGCAATCGGCGACCTGCTCCTGACCATCTCCGAGCCGTGCCGCCGCTGCGGCTTCACCATCATTGGCCAGAACGGGTTCGACCACAACCCGGCAATCCTGCGCAGCCTGGTCCGCCACAACGCCCATAATCTCGGCGTCTACTGCACCGTCGACCGACCGGCCCGCGTCGAGATCGGCGCCACGATGCGCCTCCTGTAGCTATCGATACAAATCCGCCCGCGTCGGCGGCAGGCCGCTCGGGCCGCGCGCGCGCCTGGTGACAACGGTCTGGAAGACCTGCGCCGAGGCGCGTTCGAAGGTGATCGAGCAACCGGTGAGATAAAGCAGCCAGAGCCGCGCCTTGGCTTCGCCGACCTCGGCGATGGCTTCGTCGAAGCGTGCGTGGAGACGCTCTGCCCATAGCCTGCAGGTGCGCGCATAGTGCTCGCGCAAGTTTTCGACGTCGTAGACGAGGAAGCCGTGCGCCTCGAGATTGCCGAGCGTCATGCCGATCGTATCGAGTTCGCCGCCCGGAAAAATGTATTTGATCAGCGCCTTGAATTCCGGCCCCTTGCGCAGCGTCTTCTTCAAGCTGCCCTTGTCGCGCCGGGTGATGGCGTGGTGCAGATAGATGCCGCCGGGCTTGAGCAGGCGATGGATCCTCGAGAAATAGGCCGCATGGTTGGCAAGCCCCAGATGCTCGAACATGCCGATCGAGGAGATCTTGTCGAAGGAGCCGGACAGCTCGGCATAGGACTTGATCTCGATGGTGATGCGGTCCTCCAGCCCGGCGGCGCGGATGCGTTCACGGGCGAGTTCGGTCTGTGCTTCCGATAGCGAAACGCCGTGGCCGACGACGCCATAATTCTTCACCGCATGGATGAGCATCGCTCCCCAGCCGCAGCCGATGTCGAGCAATCTGTCGCCGGGCTTCAGGCGAAGCTTGCGGCAGATATGGTCGAGCTTGTCTCTCTGGGCCTGATCGATATCGTTGGCGAAATCCTTGAAGTAGCCGCAGCTATAGACCATGCGCTCGTCGAGGAAGAGCCGGTAGAATGCGTTGGAAATGTCGTAATGATGCTGGATCGCCTCCTTGCTCGAACCGCTGACGAAAGGATTGCGGCCGGAAAGATCGGTTCGCGTCGTCATCTGTTTTCGCGAAAACAGCACCGCCGGCAGGTCGCGCAGGATCGCCAGCTTCGGCAATGTCTTGAGCTTCGTCCTGAGCTTGCCGTGCGTGGGCAAGGCGTAGAAATCGAACAGCGATCCGTCTTCGACGTCGACCGCCTTGGCAATCCACATCTCGATCAGCGTCGATAAAGAGGGCCGACGTACGATCTGCCAGACGATGTCCTGGTCGTTGATAGTGAGCACCGGGCCGGTAGCCGGGCCGATCCGCTCGCCTGTCCACAGCCTCACCGCGAAACCCGGCTTCAGCGTCTCGATGACCGTCCGAACAATCCGGGCCGCTCTCTCGGCTGCCTCCATCCCCGTCCTCCCTTACCCGGCAAATAACGGCCCGGAACAATCGCGGCTCGATCTTGCCTGCCCGATCGGCCGGCCGCAAGCCGCCCGAGTGCACAAGCACGCTTGTTCAGGATTTTCGAGTGCCGCGCCTTGCCATTTGCCGGATGACACCCCATCATGAGGAAGTGTTCAACAAATCGAAAGGAGGTGATCCGATGTCGAGTGATTTCGTTTTCCAGAACGTGGCCTCAGCGGATCGCACTTTCGGGAAGCAGTCTTCCCGTTAAGGCGCGAGATGCGCGGCTGGCGACCAACCGTCGCCGCCAGGAGCCGCGCCATGGACGGAAACACGGAAGGCCGCCGACTTCGCGAGAAGCGGCGGCCTTTTCCTTTTTGGGCTGTTGTCCCTTATTTGGTTACGGTCAACATCTCGACGTTGCGCGCTATGTCCTGGAAAGCCTGGTTGAGTTCGGTTCCATTGGCAGCTTGGTAGAAGTGCTTGATCTTGGCGGTGTCCGGGCTCGCGCAATCCTGGAGCGTGGCCTTGGCATTCGTTTCGTTTAGGTCAAACCCAATAGTGAAGATCTCGATGCCGTTGTCGCGCATGGCAGCGCAAAGTTTCTTGGCGGCCGTGCGGGTCGGCTCCTTGCCGGCGTCATTGTAGACGTCGCTCACCGTGCTCGCATCGAAGTAGGACAGGTTGAATTCGCCGTCGGTCATCAGGATCGCGATTTTGGCGACCTTTTTTGGATCCATCTTGGCCGGCCGCTGCGAAGTCCTCATTATGCTCCCCCAGTTCTCCGAGAGCATGTACCAGGTCCACTGTACGCCGATATGGCCGGCAGTGCCGCCGGAGGCGATGAAATTCTTGATGACCGTCTTGAGCGCCGTCGCATCCGCCGTCAGCGGCATCAGCGTGGCGGCCGGGCAGGCGGCGGTGCCGGTTTGCCAGGCGAAGGACGACAGCAGGTAGTCGCGGTTGACCATGCTGGCGTCGGGGCCCGCGTCCGAATATTGGTAGGTCCCCTTGCGTTCGGTGGCGCAATTGTCAGGACGGATGAGGCCCGAGACATACTGCACAGCGTCATTGGCCGGCGCCTGTTTGCGTTGGCTGGCGGTGGTTTCCACATAGACGCTGCTGGCGGCAAGTGTACCGGCATTCACCGAATTGGCATAAGGCACGATGGCAACCCGCACGCGCGGTTTGGAGGTGTCCTGACCGCCCAGGAAGCTGTCGACGGCATTCGCCGCAGCCGTCCGCAGATCGATGATTTTCTGGCCTGCCATCGAGCCGGTCACATCGAGCATCATCGCGACTTCGATCTGCTTGTCCGAATAGAGAGCCGTCGTCGATGCGGGAACGCGCTGCATGCTACCCGTGCTGAAAAGCGGGAAATAATAGCTGACATTGACATGAACGTCCGCCTGAACGGTCCTGGCGGTCTGGTCGACGGTCAGTTTGTCGAGAACGATCTGATTGTCCTGCAGGATACCCGCCGTGCTGTTGGCATCGAGAAAGGCCTGCACCGATTTGCTGGCTTCGGCCTCGCTGATAACGCCGGTCGTCAGGTCGCGGGCCGTCGAGGTGACCGCCGCATCGACGACGCCTTGCAGGCTCGATTTCACATTGTAGAGTTGGGATACGTTGACGGCAAAGCCGACACTCAGCGCCAGTACTGAGCCGATTATACCAAACAGGACCGCGAAATTTCCGCTGCGATCCCCGGCAAAGCCGCCGATCGCCTGAACAAGACCCCCGAAACGCCGCATTCTTTCCGCCTCCATTCGCTACAGCCTGCAGCTGTCCGAACGCGCATTGCAGGAATCCGGCCGGATCGCGCCGCCGGGCGCGGGAAAGCGAGCGGCCCCCGCTCAGGCCATTGTTTCCAAACGGTTTCGAGCGGCGACAAGGTAAACAGCGGGTAAACGAAAGCCGCGTCGGCACGGCTTTGTTCAAAAAGCGCTTACCAAGATTCGGGCTCGCAATTCGAGACGGCTGGACTGCGTCCCAATCCGGTACAGACGAGATGTATCGAACAGGATCAGTGCTGCCGCAGTGGCGGCAGGTGGAAATCCGGACTGCGAATGTGTCCGAAGATCAGGCCAGCATCCGTGCGCTGACGGTCTTGTCGACGCCGCGATAGGGCGGCTTGAACAGATTGCCTTCCTGCTCGTGGGTCCAGACCTTGAACAGGCTGAGCCGATGCGGGCCGAAACTGTGCAGCAGCGGCACGTCGGTGGCGTCGCGGCCGCGGGCTATGACGACGCGGCCGATCCTCGGCACATTGTGGCGAGGATCGAAGGTGTACCATCTGCCGTCGAGGAACACTTCCACCCAGGCCGAGAAATCCATCGGCGCCGGATCGGCGGGCACGCCGATATCGCCGAGATAGCCGTTCACGTAGCGGGCCGGGATGTTCATGCAGCGGCAGAGCGTGATCGCCAGATGGGCAAAGTCGCGGCAGACGCCGACGCGCTCCTCATGCGCCTGCGCCGCCGTGCGGGTCGAGCGCGCATAGCCGTAGCCGAAGGACAGGCGGTTGTGGACATAGTCGACGATCGCCTGCACCCGCGCCCAGCCCGGCGGAAGCTGGCCGAAAAGTTGCCAGGCCAGGTCGCCGAGATGGTCGGTCTCGCAGTAACGGCTGCCGAGCAGATAGCCGAGCACCTCGTCCGGCAATTCGGCAACCGGGACTTCCCCGGCCAGCGTGTTGACTTCGTCCATCTCGCCGCTGTCCTCGACCACCGCGTCATAAAGGATGCGAAAGCTTCCGGCCGGCGCCGTGAAGCGGCGGCAGCTATTGCCGAAAAGATCGTGGTAGACCCTGGTCGGAACCGACGGCGACGTCAGCACGCGCGTCTGCCGCTTGATGTCGGCCTGGCGATCCCGATGGATCTCGAGCAGCGAAACAATCGGCGTGGCTGCAGCGCATTCAATGGCAATTTCATAGCCGAGCCTGATCAGCATCGCCGTCCCCCTACGATCGTCATGGAAGATAGTGCTGGTCAACGCAGGAGAGTGTGCGGCGGTTCCTTGTGGTCGTCAAAAACGACGCCTCGCGACTTCCCATACGGACGCGGCAACGTTACGGTCGATCGACACGCGTCTTTCGAAATAATTCCTCCAAGATGACCCCGGGAAACCGATGTTCGCAGGCAGAAAATTCGCGGCCTTCCTGTTCGATATGGACGGCACGATTCTCAATTCGATCGCCGCGGCGGAAAGGGTCTGGGCAGCGTGGGCGCATCGGCAAGGTCTTGACGTCGCCGCATTCCTGCCGACCATCCACGGCGTGCGGGCGATCGAGACCATCGGCCGGCTGGCGCTCCCAGGCGTCGATCCTGCCCGCGAAGCCGAATCGCTTTTGCAGGCCGAGGCGGCCGATGTCGAGGGCATTCGCCCGATTGCCGGCGCCGCGGCCTTCTTGGCGTCGCTGCCGCCTGGAAGCTGGGCGATCGCCACTTCGGCACCGCGCGAACTTGCCTTGCTGCGCCTGCAGGCCGCCGGCATTCCGGCTCCCGCCGTGATCGTCGCGGCGGAGGACGTGGCTCGCGGCAAGCCGGCACCCGACTGCTTCCGGCTGGCGGCCGCACGGCTCGGCGTCGATGTGCGCGACTGCCTCGTCTTCGAGGACGCGCCGGCCGGCATAGCGGCAGCCGAAGCCGCGGGCGCTGCAATCGTGGTGATCAGCGCCACGCACCGGCATCCGTTGCAGACGCCGCATGCCGCCATCACCGGCTATGGCGCGATCGGCATCGCTGTCGATGACAACGGCTGGATTGCCATCGAAGCGGAACGGACCGCACAGCCTGCTTAACTAGCATCCTGCTTGCGCTAAAAGTCGCTGGTCAGGCCCTTGACCTCCCAGTCGCCATAGCGGCCAGGCTCCTTGCCGCCGCGCCCGCCGATCTCCCTCGGCAGCGTGGCTTCCTGCTCGCGATATTTCTCCCGCCGGGCCTCGGCCTCGACCAAGGCGCGCCTGGCTGCCGGGGTCAGCGGCTTTTGCGGCGAGCCGTTAGCATGCGTTTGGCTGGTTTTGTCGATCATGCGATCTTCCGCTAGATTGAAACAGGCCCCGATTGAAACGGGAACCGCTGTTTCCCATCATATAGCGATGGGCCCACAAGGATCGACCCCTTTGTTGGGCCCAAATGGAGCAGACGATGAACACCCTTCGCACCGCCATGCTTTTGGCCGCAATGACGGCCCTGTTCATGGGCGTCGGCTATCTGGTCGGCGGATCCGGCGGCATGATGATCGCCTTGCTGATCGCCGCCGGCACCAATTTGTTCAGCTATTGGAACGCCGACAAGATGGTGCTGTCGATGCACCGTGCGATCGAAGTCGACGAACGCAACGCGCCTGAATATTACGCCATCGTGCAGGGTCTCGCCCAACGTGCCGGCCTGCCGATGCCGAGAACCTATCTCATCGACAATCCGCAGCCCAATGCCTTCGCCACCGGCCGCAATCCGCAAAATGCCGCTGTCGCCGCCAGCACCGGCCTGCTCGAGCGGCTATCGCATGAAGAAGTCGCGGCGGTGATGGCGCACGAGCTCGCCCATGTGCAGCACCGCGATACGCTGACCATGACGATCGTCGCCACCTTTGCCGGCGCAATTTCGATGCTCGGCAATTTCGCCTTCTTTTTCGGCGGCAACCGCGACAACAACAATTCCTTCGGCATCGTCGGCGTGCTGGTGGCAATGATCGTCGCGCCTTTGGCCGCCATGATCGTGCAGATGGCGGTGAGCCGCACCCGCGAATATGAGGCCGACCGGCGCGGTGCCGAAATCTGTGGACACCCGCTGTGGCTCGCCTCGGCGCTTGACAAGATCGCGCGGGGCGCCGAACGCATCCGCAACCCGGATGCCGAGCGCAATCCGGCAACCGCCCATCTCTTCATCATCAATCCTCTTTCCGGCGAGCGTATGGACAGTTTGTTTTCCACTCACCCGAGCACAGAAAACCGCATCGCCGCGTTGCAGAGGATGGCGAGCGAAATGGCCGGCGCACCCGAAGCGGCCGCGACGCCAAGGCCGGCGCCGGAAGGGACCGGGCAGCAGCCGTCTGGTCCGTGGGACAGGGCCGCGCGGCCCGAGAGGCCGCCTGAGCCGGCCAAGCCGAGACCCAATCCCTGGGGACGCAATCCGACCGGACCCAAAGGTCCGTGGTCGTGACGAGCGCGACAGACAAAAAAGGCGGGATCTCGCTGGCGGAAATGCGCGATCTTTGTGCAAGGCACTGGAACCCTATCGGCATACCGATGGCGAGCATAGCAACATCAAGTGATCTGGGCTTTCGCCCACTTCCTGAAGATGAATATGACACCTATCTCCGCCACATCGTCCGACTTGTCGGGGATGGTGCATCTCCAAAGCAAGTCGCGGACTATGTCGGCACGGTTGAAAAAGACTACATTCAGGTGACCTCCCCCCTAGGAAGCAAAGAAGATTTTGTCAGCGCTATATTTAAACTAGTCAACCGATCGCCGACACAATGAGGCCAACTCACAGTGAGGCTTCAGAAGCTCGCGGTCTCGCCGCGCGCAAGGCAGCCGCGCGCCTGCTTGCCGCCGTCATTGACGCGAAAACGCCGCTCGACGGGCTGACCGACCATGAAAACGGCCATCCACAATACAAGGCGCTCGACCTGCGCGATCGCGCTTTGGTGCGCGCCATTCTGGTCACCGCCCTGCGCTACCGCATGACCATATCAGGCCTTTTGGCCCGTCGCCTGGAAAAGCCGCTGCCGCCCAACGCCACGGCGCTTTCGCACATTTTGCATGTGGCGGCAGCGCAGATCCTGTTCCTCGATGTTCCCGACAGCGCCGCCGTCGACCTCGCCGTGACACACGCCAAGTCCGATCCGCGCACGGCGCGCTTTTCCGGCCTCGTCAACGGCGTGCTGCGCACGCTGGCGCGGGCCAAGCAGGACGAGCTCGCCGCAGCATTTGCCGCTACCGACGAGGCGCCAAAATGGTTTTCCGACCGTTTGAAAACAGTCTACGGCCTCGACAAGGCCCGGCAGATACTGCTCGCCCATCGCCATGAGGCACCGGTCGATTTCTCGGTCAAGTCGGACCCGGCGCTGTGGGCCGAACGGCTCGGCGGCTTTGTCTTGCCGACCGGCACGGTGCGGGTGGAAAAGCTCAGCGCTTCCGTGACCGAACTGCCCGGCTTTGGGGAAGGCGCCTGGTGGGTTCAGGATGCAGCGGCCAGCCTGCCGGCCCGGCTGTTCGGCGACATCAATGGTTTGCGAATCGCCGACCTCTGCGCCGCGCCGGGCGGCAAGACCGCCCAGCTGATCCTCGCCGGCGCCCACGTCACCGCGCTAGACATGTCCAAAACGCGGCTGGCACGGCTGACGCAGAACCTCGAACGGCTCGGTCTGGCCGCCGAGATCGTCCAGGCCGATCTGCTCAAATACGAGCCGAAGGACCTCTTCGACGCCGTCCTCCTCGACGCACCTTGCTCTTCGACCGGCACGGTGCGGCGGCATCCCGACGTCCCCTGGACGAAGACGGTGGCCGACGTCGAAAAACTGGCCGACCTGCAACGCCGGCTGCTTGCCCGCGCCGTCACCCTGGTCAAGCCTGGTGGACGCATCGTCTTTTCCAACTGTTCGCTCGATCCGCTGGAAGGCGAAGAGCTCTATCGCGACTTTCTCGCCGGCAATGCGGAGATTGTCGACGACCCGCTTCGGCCGGGTGAGATCGCCGGCATCGACCCGTTTCTGACGCCGCAAGGCACGTTGCGCACCACGCCTGCCGATCTGGAGCTAGGCTCGCCGGGCCGCTCCGGGCTGGACGGCTTCTTCGCCGCCCGCATGCGCAGAGCCGGCTAAGGGCCGATCCTGAAGCGCCGTCCGGCTTCTTGGGGCGAGGAGGCATGGAAAACAGGCTGAACGGCCCCACTGCCGCGGAATTCGCCTTCGCACAAGTTCTTGAATCATATAAACTTGTGCTTGGGTGAGGACGATCAGGAGGGGTTTTGGCAATCGCTGCCGGTAACACGACGCGTCTGTGGACGCTTGTCGCGAGGGAGTTCTGGCGCAAGACGCGCCGGCGCTTGCGCGCCGGGCCACTCTATCGCTGGCGCTACTCAGGCCGCACGCCGGAGCGCGTCCTGATCGCCCCACCGGACCTGCGGCTCGCCGATCCTCAGATCGCGCTCGAGATCTATTACGGCCGCTATCCGCTTTCGGGGCATCTGGTCGAGACCGGCGGCAAATCGCCCTTCCAGATCGACGTGCCCAATCCCGGCTGGCAAAAAACGCTGCATGGCTTTCGCTGGCTGCGCCATATGCGTGCCGCCGGTACCGAGCTCGCCGCCGCCAACGCCCGGGCGTTGGTTTCCGACTGGATTGCAATCCATGGCAGCCATATTTCCGGCGTCGCGTGGGAGCCCGGCACGACGGCCAAGCGTGTCATTGCCTGGCTGCAGCATTCCTCGATCGTGTTGCAGGGCGCTGAATTTCCGTTCTACCGCGCGTTCTTGAAATCGCTCGCCGTCCAGATCCGCTATCTGCGCGCCATGGTGCGCGAGATGCCGGACGGCAAGGACCGGCTGCGCGCCCGCATTGCGCTGGCCTTTGCCGCTTTGTCGCTGCCGGCGCCGGCCTCGGCGCTACGCGGTGCTACCCGCAATCTCGCCGAGGAGCTCGACCGCCAGATCCTGCCTGACGGCGGCCATATCTCGCGCAATCCGATGGCCGTGCTTGAAATCCTCGCCGACCTTCTGCCGTTGCGCCAGACATACGCCAATCAGGCCGAGACACCGCCGGCCGCCCTGATCGGCGCCATCGACCGGATGCTGCCGGCATTGCGCTTCTTTCGCCATCAGGACGGCAGCCTTGCCCGCTTCAACGGCATGGGCGCCACCATTCACGATCGTATCGCCAGCATCCTGCATCACGACGACACCGCCGGCGCACCGTTGCTGCACGCGCCGCATTCGGGTTATGAGCGCCTGTCGATGGGCGGTGTCACTGTGATCGCCGATACCGGCCCGCCGCCCCCTGTCGACGTATCCAATGCCGCTCACGCCGGATGCCTCGCCTTCGAATTGTCGTCGGGCCGCCAGCACTATATCGTCAACGCCGGAATAGACACTTATGGCGCCGCCGAGTTCCGGCCGCTTGCCCGCGCCACCGCCGCCCACTCGACCGCCACCATCAACGACACGTCGTCGGCGCGCTTCAATCACTCCTTGCGCGTCAACGACCTGCTCGGCACGCCTTTGATCGGCGGGCCGCAGCATGTGCCTTGCAAGCGCACCGACCAGAAGGGCAGCCAGGGCTTCATCGCCCGCCATGACGGCTATGCAGCGCGCTTCGGCTTCCTGCATGAGCGCGAGCTGAAATTATCGACCGAAGGCAATGTGTTTGCCGGCAGGGACCGTTTTCTGCGCCCGGGCGGCGCTTCTATCCGCAACAATGGCCGTGACTTCGTCACGGTGCGTTTCCATGTCCATCCCGATATTAGCCTGCTCCAGGATGAGCATGACCGTCTGGTGCTGGCCGCCGACCATGCCGACACCTGGGTGTTTACCTCTACCGAAGTGGTGCCCGAGGTCGAGGAATCGATCTATTTCGCAGGGCTTGGCGGCCCGCGCCGCAGCCGCCAGATCGTGCTTGCGTTCAAGGCCTCGGAAATTTCGGAGGTCCACTGGCAATTGACGCGCACCATCATCGCCGGCCGTCCGGAAAAAGCTGAAGCCGGTGGCAACGGCAGACACTGATCAAGTCTTGCGGCTTGATTTCCGGGCCTCATATGCTACGGCCCGCGGACGCTCTCCAACCAGAACTGGAAAGGCCGCCAGCCCATGGCCGTCGCCGCCAAGAACATTCCCGCGCCCGACCTTGTACCCATCCGTCGCGCGCTCCTTTCCGTCTTTGATAAGACCGGCCTGATCGATTTCGCCAGGGCGCTGGCTTCGGCCGGCGTCGAGCTAGTCTCGACCGGCGGCACCGCAAGGGCGCTTGCCGAGGCAGGCATGGCGGTGCGCGACGTGTCCGAGCTCACCGGCTTTCCCGAGATCATGGACGGCCGCGTCAAGACGCTGCACCCGTCGGTGCATGGCGCACTGCTTGGCGTGCGCGACGATCCCGAGCACGCCGCAGCGATGCGCGACCACGGCATCGAGCCGATCGATCTCGTCGTCTCCAATCTCTATCCGTTCGAAGAGGTGCGTCGCTCCGGCGCCGACTACGCGGCGATCGTCGAGAACATCGACATCGGCGGCCCGGCGATGATCCGTGCCTCGGCCAAGAACCACGCCTATGTCGGCATCGTTACCGATCCCGATGACTATGCCTCGGTGCTCAACGCGCTGGAGATGAATTTCGGGTCGTTGTCGCTGGATTTCCGCAAAAAGCTGGCAGCCAAGGCCTTTGCCCGCACCGCCACCTACGATGCGGCGATCTCGGGATGGTTCGCCGAGGCGCTTGAGATCGAGCATCCGACATGGCGCGCCTTCGGCGGCAAGCTGCAGTCGGTGATGCGCTATGGCGAAAACCCGCATCAGGGCGCCGGCTTCTATGTCAACGGCGACAGGCGGCCGGGCGTCGCCACGGCGCGCCAGCTTCAGGGCAAGCAGCTTTCCTACAACAACATCAACGACACCGACGCTGCCTTCGAGCTGGTCGGCGAGTTCGACCCGTCGCGCTCCGCAGCAATTGCCATCATCAAGCACGCCAACCCGTGCGGCGTCGCTGAGGACGCTTCGCTGCAGGCGGCCTATGCCAAGGCGCTGGCCTGCGACCCGGTCTCGGCCTTCGGCGGCATCGTCGCCATGAACCGCATCCTCGATGCCGGAACCGCCGAAGAGATCGTCAAGACCTTTACCGAAGTGATCATCGCACCGGAGGCGTCCGAAGAAGCAGTCCGCATCATTGCCGCCAAGAAGAACCTACGCCTGCTGGTCACCGGCGGCCTGCCCGACCCGCGCGCAGCGGGCCTTGGCTTGAAATCGGTTGCTGGCGGTTTGCTGATCCAGGGCCGCGACAACGCGGTGGTGGATGACCTCGAGCTGAAAGTGGTGACCAGACGCGCTCCGACGCCGGCCGAATTGGCCGATCTGAAATTCGCTTTTCGCGTGGCAAAGCACGTCAAGTCGAACGCCATCGTCTATGCCAGGGATGGCGCTACAGTCGGCATCGGCGCCGGCCAGATGAGCCGGGTCGATTCCTCGCGCATCGCGGCGCGCAAGGCGCTCGACGCGGCCGAAGCTGCCGGCCTGACGGAGCCTTTGACCAGGGGCTCGGTCGTCGCCTCGGATGCCTTTTTCCCGTTCGCTGATGGGCTTTTGTCGGCAATCGAAGCCGGCGCCACAGCCGTCATCCAGCCCGGCGGCTCGATGCGCGACGACGATGTCATCGCCGCCGCCGACGCTCACGGCATTGCCATGGTCTTCACCGGAGTGAGGCATTTCCGGCATTGAACGCGTTACCCCCGCTGTGGGAGAAGGCAAGAGCAGCTCACTCCGCCGGCCGATCCGCCGGATAGGGCGTGCCGATCAGGATCGCCATGCCGGCGCCAAGGAACAGCACGATCGCCGCCATGCCGAGCCGCGCCGAGCCGCTGGCCAGGGTGATCGTGGCCACCATGAAGGGTGCGGCAAAACTGGTTGCCCGGCCGGCCAGCGCATAGATGCCGAAATAGCGGCCCGATTCGGCAGCGGAGACGCTGCGCGCCATGTAGGAGCGCGACGATGCCTGCACCGGCCCGAAAGCAAGCCCGATCAGCAGGCCGTAGAAAATGTAGGCTTTTTCCGCCGCCGTGCCGAACAATCCGCCGCCGTCCAGTCCGGGCATCACCCAGGCGCCGAACAGCGTATAGCCCGGGCCGGTCGAGACGATGCCGAGCGTAGCGATGCTTAGCATGATCAGCGAAATCATCACTATGGTCTTGGAACCCAGTGCTGTGTCGAGGCGTGCGGCAACCAGGCAGCCGACGATGGCAACGACGTTGAGGATGATGCCGAACAGGCCGATCTCGGTAATCGACCAATGGAACATTGCCGCCGCAAACGTTCCGCCCAGCGCCAGCAGTGCATTGACGCCGTCCTGATAGATCATGCGGGCGACGAGAAAGCGAAAAATGCCGCTGCGCTTGCGCACTTCGGCCAGCGTCGACTTCAGTTCCGACAGGCCTTCGCGCACCGCCGGCCCGATTGGAATGCCTTTGATCGCATCAGGCGTGAAGAAGAACATCGGCAGGATGAACAGGAAATACCAGGCCGCCGACAATGGTCCGGTGGCGCGCGCGTCCTCGCCGAGCCTGGGGTCGAGGCCGAAGATCGGGTCGAGCCCAACGACGGTCTTGCCGGTTTCAGGCGAGCCGGCCATGACGGTAACGACGAAGATCAGTGCGATCATGCCGCCGAGATAGCCGAGTCCCCAGGCCATGTTCGAGATCCTGCCGATGTCGCTCTTTGGCACCAGGCGGGGCATCATCGAATCGTTGAACACAGTCGAGAATTCCGCCGCGACCGACGCCAGCGAGAACAACACCACGACCAGAAAAAGATTAGAGCCGGGCGCGGCGAACCACAGCAGGGTGAGGCAGGTGATCTTGACCGCGGCGAAGAAGGCTATCCACGGTTTGCGTGGTCCGGTCTGATCGGCGATCGAGCCGAGGACCGGCGACAAAACGGCAATGACGAGGCCGGCGGCGGCAATGCCGTAGCCCCAGGCCGCTTGCCCGGTCTCTGGATTGCTGGCCATGCGCGAGACGAAATAAGGACCGAAGATGAAGGTGGTAACGACCGTGAAAAACGGCTGTGCCGCCCAATCGAACAGCATCCATCCCCAGATGCCGCGTCCCGATGCCCGCTGCACTGCCATCTCAGCCATGTCCCCTCCGCTGGAGCTTGCTCCATGCCGATCGAATCGGAATGATGCTCCGTCTTGTTGTTGAGCACGATCTTGTCCAAAAGCCGATCGTCACTTTTTGGGATCATGCTCCGGCGCCCCCCAACGCAGGGCGCCGTTCGCTCAATAGCGCAGTTCTTCCCGGCAATCCCGCGCGATGTGGAAGACGTCTCACAGCCCTGTCAGATCGCTCATCAGGCCGGACGCCACCGACAGCCGCGACACGGTGATGTCGCCGCCCTCGGTCAGAGCCTGCAACCGCTCGCGGATGCGTCCGACCCGTTCGCCGCCCGCCTCCAACCATGCTGTCACCGGATCCGCCGCCTCGGCATGACTGGTGAGTGCCGCCACCGCGATGCCGCGCCTGGCGGCGCCGATCGTGTCGGTGGCGCGCGAAAGCGCCAGTTGATCGTAATAATCCGAGGGCGTGATCGAGCGCGCCGCATCTTCGACGCGCGGTATGCGGAAGACATCGCTGACTGCAAAAAACGCCTTGGCGGCAGCGACGATGCCGGCATTTGCCGTCCGCGCCGTCAGCGCAATGTCGGGGATGAGTTCCGCCACATCGGTCAACGCCAGTTGCTCGGCCAGGCTCTCGGGCGCGCCGCCCTTCGACAGGCTGTGCCGCCGCTCCTCGATCCGCTCGCGCGAGAAGGCCGGCAACAGCGCAACGAGCTTCGGCTCCAGCGCCTTGCGCGCATCCTGCAACTCGGTGATCCGCTGCCCGAGCGGTGCGGTGCCGGCATCGTTCTTCAGGTACCAGCCGCTGGTCACATAGATCAGCCGGCTGACCGCCTGATAGAGGTCGAGCTGGATCTGTCCGTCGATCCGGTTGTCGAGCGCGTCGATCTGGCGATAGAGCGCCGGCAGCGCAAAGCCATCCCGCACCACGGCGAAGGTGCGCACGACATCGGCGGCACTGCGCCCGGTCGCTTCCTGCAGCCTGTTGACGAAGGACGGGCCGCCGCGATTGACCAGGTCATTGGCGACGGCACGGGCGATGATCTCGCGGCGCAGGCGATGGCCGTGGATTTCCGCCGCATATTTCTTTGCCATGCGGTCGGGAAAGTAACCCATCAGGTCGCGGTCGAAATGCGGATCGTCCGGCACGTCGCTGGCGACGATATCGGAAAACAGCACGATCTTGGCATAGGCAAGCAGCACGCCGAGCTCGGCCCGGGTGAGCGGCTCGCCGCGCGCGTAGCGCGGGGGCACGTCCCGCGGCGGACGCCGCCGGGACGCCGCCCCGGGGGGGCCACCCCCCGCCAAGCGCGCCGCCAATGAAACCGGGAGGTGG